>JBGVIB010000045.1:0-29159 GCA_045122835.1 Lachnospiraceae bacterium | reverse complement strand
CAGCTAAATTCCTAGCCTCTGATAGCAAGCTACATCCCCTCTCTCAGCCGGACTGTTTACGCATATGATTAGGCAATCCAGACAGCTTATACTAGGCATCTGGGTAGCGCCCATGATTCAACACCCCCACAAACCAGAATTTCAATAATTCCCCTGATTCATGATTGAAGATATCAATAAATGCCACTTAAAAATAACGATATGGGCGACCAAAAATGAAAAAATATTCGTAAAGTAAAGGAAACGGCGCACCCCGGAAACAGTAGTGGAAATAAGAAACTATTGAAAAATATTTGAGTATATTTACAATAAATTTTTATATACTAGTAAATTTCAACATTTTATTGTGGCATATAATGACTGAAATTTTCTAGTATATAAAAAATTGATGCGCACGAATTTGAAAGGAAGATGCACTGCGTGCCAAATTCGGCGCGGCAAAGCGTGCAAGCATAATAATTAGCTGGATTTAAGAGAGTGTGATTGCACGTTTTTTTCTTGCTAATGCTGTTCAAGATAAATAGGGCAATTATAGATGTCTTCGAATTCTTGTATAGAAAATCCATACAAGCGAACACAATTGTTCAGTTCACAAAATAAAAAATGTTTCACGTGAAACATTTACAAAAAAATAAGAAACATTTATTAAAATAGTGCCGTATTGACTATATGCATATTAGAAAAAAATTGCTATAATATAATTTATATAATATAGAAACGAGTTAGTTCTTCACAGACAAACTTACGGAAAAGAATAATGATATTTTAAAAATCACTTATTTGAAAAAACAGAACGCCGCAAAAGAAGAAAAGGCAGAAATGAGGTTAAAATGGCAAGAATAATAGCGATTGCAAATCAGAAGGGTGGAGTGGGTAAGTCAACTACTACAATTAATTTATCAGCAGCTCTTGCTGAAAATGATAAAAAAGTGCTTGTAATTGACTTAGATCCACAGGGGAATACAACCAGTGGACTGGGAGTTGATAAAAATGAAGTGGAAAATACCGTATATGAACTTATGCTGGGAGAGAGCAGTATAGAAGAATGTATTATGGAGAATATATTTGAAAACATCTCTATTCTGGTATCAAATATCGACTTGGCGGCTGCTGAAATAGAATTAATAGGTATTGAAAGAAAAGAGTATATTTTAAAAGAAAAAATCAATGAAGTGGAAGAAAATTATGATTATATTATCATAGATTGCCCGCCGTCACTGAATATGCTTACGATAAATGCGATGACAACAGCAAATCGTGTGTTGGTTCCAATTCAATGTGAATACTATGCATTGGAAGGTTTAAGCCAGCTGTTACATACCATTGATTTAGTAAAAGAGCGATTAAATCCGGAATTGGAAATGGAAGGTGTTGTATTTACTATGTATGATGCCAGAACAAACCTGTCGTTGCAGGTGGTAGAAAACGTAAAAGATAACCTGAAACAAAATATATATAAGACAATAATTCCTAGAAATGTAAGACTGGCAGAAGCACCAAGTCATGGTTTGCCGATTACTATGTATGACAGCAAATCAGCAGGTGCAGAAAGCTATCGTTTGTTGGCAGAAGAAGTAATTAATCATGAATAAGTTATGGGTAGAAAAAACGAAAGGAATTACAGTAAAATATGAAAAAAAGTGGTTTAGGAAAAGGTTTAGACAGTTTGATCCCATCAAGTACTCCTGTAACAACGAAAACATCGACTAAAAAAGAAGAGGTGCCAAAAGAAATAAAAAATGTATTAAAAATTACAGAGATAGCACCAAATAAGGAACAGCCAAGAAAGAAATTTGATGAAGATGCTTTGATTGAATTGTCGGAATCGATTAAACAATTCGGACTATTGCAACCAATTCTGGTGCAAAAGCAGAAAGATTATTATGAGATTGTAGCAGGAGAGAGAAGATGGCGTGCTGCAAAGATTGCCGGATTAAAAGAGGTTCCTGTTATTATCAAGGAATTTACACCAGTGGAATTAGCGGAGATCTCCTTGATTGAAAATATTCAGAGAGAAGATTTGAATCCAATTGAAGAAGCACAGGCATATAAACGTCTTTTGGAGGAATTTCATCTAAAACAGGATGAAATTGCAGAGAGAGTATCAAAGTCTAGAACTGCTGTCACTAATGTAATGCGTTTATTAAAGTTAGATGAACGAGTGCAGCAAATGCTAATCGATGATAAGCTATCAGCAGGACATGCCCGTGCATTATTAGCAGTGGAGGATAAGGAAGTACAACTCACATTAGCAACTACCATTTTTGATGAAGGATTAAGTGTACGTGAAACAGAAAAATTAGTAAGAAAATTAAATAAACCACCGGCAGAAAAAGAGGAGCCGGATAGACAGGAAACTGAAATTTATCAGGACATAGAGGAACGCTTAAAATCTATTATGGGAACAAAGGTTATGATTAACCGGAAGAAAAATAACAAGGGAAAAATAGAAATAGAGTATTATTCCATGGAAGAGTTAGAGCGTATTTTGGATTTGATGCAAAGTATAAAAAACTAGTACATGACATACATGCTTTTGTATGTTGTGAATAGTTAAATACATAAAAACAGATAAGTGGAGAACTAACAATGATAAAAGAAGAACTATTTAGCAAAATTGGTATAGGGACAGATTGGATTGTGGCAGGATTGGCAGGTATAGCATTAATTTTGCTTGTGATGCAGATTGTTTCTATGGTAAAACTGGGAAAGATGAAAAAACAGTATAAGCAGTTTATGAGTGGTTCCGATGGTGCTACAATGGAAGAGGTAATTACAAAAAGATTTTCTGAAATTGATGAATTGAAGGAAAATGATAAGCAGCAGAGTGAAGGTATTAAGTATTTACAGGAAAAATTCAAATTCACCTATCAGAAAATGGGTATGGTAAAGTATGATGCATACCGTGAGATGGGAGGACAGTTAAGCTTTGCCTTAACAATGCTTGACCAGGATAATAATGGTTTCCTGTTAAATTCCGTGCACAACAGAGACGGAAATTATTGTTATGTAAAGGAAATTGCTAATGGAATAGCAGATGTAAATTTGTCAGAAGAAGAAGAAAAATCTTTATTCATGGCAGTTCATAAGGAAGTATAAAAAAGGATGGGGAGAGCGTGTTAAAAAAATTAACCGAATTAAAGGGTGAAGAACGTTTAGAACGTGATATTTTTCTTCCTAATGGTCTTATCATATTAGGAGAGGGAACCGTACTAAAGAAGTTATACATTGAAAAGTTAGGGGAGATAGGTATCTCTGAAGTACATATCGTGGAGGAATCAGAAAGCAAAGATATCTATGATACTTTGAAGGAAGAACATCATGCTATTGTTAAAAATGTGTTTGAACGCCATATTTATCAGCATGACACGGTTCTCTCTGAATTAAGGGAAACAGCAGAGGAAATCGTGGAAAAAATTTTAGAAAATGAAGATGTATCTCACAATTTAATCAATATTCGGGAGAAAAGTACGGATGTGTATGAACATTCTCTTAATGTGTGTGCCTATTCTACCATGATTGCATTACGATTTGGATGGAATAAGCATAAAATTCCCGATATTTCTACAGGCGCCTTATTACATGATATTGGCCTTCGTTATATTAATGCGGATTATATGAATGAAGATATAGAAAATAGAAATGATCAAATTGGTAAAGAATACAGGAAACATCCGGTATACGGATATACAGCAGTGGAAAAATATGATTGGATGTCAAAAACAGCAAAAGATATTATTTTCATGCATCATTGTACGCTGGATAGAACAGGATTTCCTATGATGTTAAAACATCTGCCGAAGGAAGTCCAGATAGTTGCTGTTAGCGATTTGTTTGATAGGAAAATAAGCGGAATTGGATGTAAGCAGATGAAGGTTTATGAAATATTAGAATACATAAAAGTCATTTCTGGTGTAAAATATGATAAGGAAATCTGCGATTACTTTACATCCATGGTTGCCACATATCCTAATGGAACGAAAGTAAAGCTTTTGACAGGTGAGACAGCTATGGTTATCAAGCAGAATGGGGATTTTAAAGAGAGACCTGTTATCCGCCTTATTTGTGACAAGGATGGAAATAATGTTAAAGCAGAAGAAATTATTGATATGATGAAGAATCAGTCTGTGTTTATCAATGAAGTTTTGGAGTAAGAAAGCCTTGTAAAAAGAAATATGCTGGTATATAATAAAAATAGTTTGCCGAAAGGCGTGAAAATTGGAGGAAAAGTCGATGTTAGACATAAAATTACTGAGAAATAATTTTGAAGAAGTAGAAAAAGCATTGTCTACAAGAAATGAAGATTTTGATTTAAGTTTATTTAAAGATTTAGATGAAAAAAGACGTAAGCTGTTAGCTGAAGTGGAAGTGTTAAAAGCGGAGCAGAATGCGGTGTCAAAGCAGGTTCCTATTATGAAAAAAGAGGGCAAGGATGTAGCACCTGTTTTTGAGGAAATGAAAGCATTATCAGAGAAGGTAAAGGTTTTAGATGCACAGGTTGCAGAAGTGGACAAGGAATTAAATGACTACATGCTGACATTACCGAATATTCCGAATCCAACAGTACCAGCAGGTGCTTCCGATGAAGATAATGTAGAGATTCGTAAATTTGGAGAGCCTACTAAATTTGATTTTGAACCATTACCACATTGGGATTTAGGTAAGAATTTAGGTATCTTAGATCCGGAGACAGCCGCAAAAGTATCCGGTTCCAGATTCCATTTCTATAGAGGTTTAGGTGCCAGATTAGAAAGAGCAATTGCTAATTTCTATTTGGATACTCATACTGCAAAGCATGGTTATGAAGAAGTATTTCCACCATTCATGGTAAGTCGTGAGAGTATGACAGGAACGGGTCAGCTTCCTAAGTTTGAGGAAGATGCATACAAGGTATTAGGTGATGGAAAGGAATATTTTCTTGTGCCAACTGCAGAAGTTCCGGTAACCAATATGTACAGAGAGCAGATCTTAGATGGAAGTCAGCTTCCAATCAAGCATTGTGCATACACTGCGTGTTTCCGTGCAGAAGCAGGGTCAGCAGGTCGTGATACAAGAGGTCTGATTCGCCAGCATCAGTTCAATAAGGTGGAACTTGTAAAGTTTACAAAACCTGAAGATTCTTATGATGAATTAGAGAAATTAACACATGATGCAGAAGAAGTATTACAGTTATTAGGACTTCCATATCATGTAGTAAAGATTTGCATGGGCGACTTAGGATTTACTGCTGCAATGAAGTATGACATTGAAGTATGGATGCCAAGCTACAACCGCTATGTTGAGATTTCAAGCTGTAGTAATTTTGAAGAATTCCAGGCAAGAAGAGCAAATATTAAATACAAGGATAACCCTACGGATAAAGCAAAATTTGTACACACATTAAATGGTAGTGGTGTTGCTATCGGACGTACAACAGCTGCAATATTAGAAAATTATCAGCAGCCGGATGGAAGCATTAAGATTCCAGATGTACTGGTTCCATATATGGGTGGTGTAACAGAAATCCGTTAGGATGAGGATACAAGGTGCATAATTATTTAAGAGCAATAGGAATATCTGACTGTAAATCAAAATCAGATGTTTGTAAATATATAGAATTGATATTACAGCAGCCGGATGCTACCCATATGGTGGAGGATGAAGATGGAATTGTATTTGTCCAGTTCTACAAACGGTTTGCACCCAATATGGGAATTATGGTATGTGGTGAAATGGCACCAGACGATACCTTTCATATGGAATATTATTACCCATGTTTTGAAGGCAGTTGTATTTCTACAAAAGAAGATGTATTAGTGGAAAAGCATTTTGATAGAGAAGCCTATGCCGGCATCTGCGAGGATGTACGGCTTGGGGTGTCTTTAATTTTCTTTATACAGAATGTATGTGATTATAAAAATGAACTGCGATTGAACCGGTTATCTGAACTTGGAAGTACAGTTACCTTAAGCGGTTTATCCACAGCAGGAACCATTCTGCTCCCTATTAGGAAAAGTGAGGCACAGCGTAAACGCGATATTGCGGAATCAAGGAAGCGATGCCAGTTGCTTGCAGCTGCCAAAAAAGGCGATGAAACGGCAATGGAGAGCCTGACCATCGAGGATATTGATATTTATTCCATGGTAAGCCGGAGAATTTTACAGGAGGATGTATTTACCCTTGTAGATTCTTTCTTTATGCCGTATGGAGTGGAATGTGAACGATATTCCATTCTTGGGGAAATTACAGAGTTAAATGAAGTAAAAAATCAGGCAACAAAGGATATTGTATATAACATGGTTATTTGTTGCAATGATGTAAACTTTGATCTGTGTATTAGCAAAAAGGATTTGCTAGGTGAACCACAAGTAGGAAGAAGATTTAAAGGAGTCATCTGGCTTCAGGGAAAAATTAATTTTTTTGAAAAATAATGCTTGCACGCTTTGCTCTAATCAAAAATATTGCCAAAAACAGAAAAATAGAGTATACTGTTATGGTATGTAGTTATCTCGTAAAGATTGTGAGATAAGGAGATATTTTATGATTGCAAGATTTAAACAGGTAGGAAGACAGCCGAATCCTGATTTTGAATGCAGCATAGGGAACAGAGTTGTTTTCACTGGTAGAAGTGTTTCACATAGTGGAAATGGATGTATTGTGTTCAATAACACTAAATACGAATTAGAGCAAAGCGTACACAGAGAAACTTTTGGTGATAAAAAAGCTTCTCAGGTAAGTGACATTCTATCTTTGGGAAATCGGGTGGGATATATATATCCGGCAGTAGTGCCAAAAAAGAAAACAAAGCGGTAATTAATACAAATTTATCTGGTAATGTGTTAAAATTGAATAAAATGCCCGTATAGTTAAATGGATATAACAAGCCCCTCCTAAGGGTTAGTTGTAGGTTCGATTCCTACTATGGGCGCTTCTGAAAGCCGAAAACCTTATGTGAAAAGGATTTTGGCTTTTTTTTGTGTTAACAAATTTTCCACAATGTATGTTAGGATGTGTAAATCATTGTGGATTTATCTATAGAAAAATAGAATATCTGTGGAAAACTCTAATTGATCTGGAAAGTTGAAAGTATTTATTGCATGTGATAGAATACATATGTAATGGACAGGTACAACCGTTTTAGAAGGAATGTTGTACTTGTTGTGAATAACATGATTGCAAGGGGAAGAAGCTCCACAACCTTGTGTGGCATAGGTAGGATGGAATATGAATTATATTGTACTTGATTTAGAATGGAATCAAAGTCCTGGCGGGAAAGAAAAGGAAAATCCGAATTTGGGGTTTGAAATTATAGAAATTGGTGCGGTGAAATTAAATAGCGAATTTGAACAAATTGATGAATATCATCAATATATTAAGCCGTTGGTTTATAAAAGCCTGAATTCACATACAAGAGAAATATTGTCGGTGACCATTGAACAATTAAAAAAAGAAGGGCGTTTGTTTAAAATATGTGCTGATGAATTTTTAGAATGGTGCGGCGAAGATTATATGTTTTGTACATGGGGAACCATGGATTTATCTGAGTTTCAAAAAAATATGAAATATTATCATATGGATCCTATGGCAGAGGGACCAATTAAATTTTATGATGTACAGAAGCTGTTTGCACTTGCTTTCGAAACGGATAAAAAGGCGAGAAGAAGCTTAGAATGTGCAGTGGATTACCTAGGTATACCAAAAGCGGCACCATTTCATGGAGCGTTGGAGGATGCTGCATACACCAGCAAGATTTTGCAGAAATTACAAGGTAATTCTGTAATGGGATTTTATTCGTATGATACTTATGTAAGACCAGTGAATCGAAAAGCGGAGATATATGAAGTGTTTGATACCTATGCAAAATATATTTCTAGAGAATTCACATCTAAGGAAGATGCTATGGCAAATCGTGATGTAACGGCTACAAAGTGCTATAAATGCGAAAAAAATGCTCATAAGAAAATTAGATGGTTTTCGAGTAATCAAAAAAACTATTTTTGTCTTTGTTACTGTAACGAGCATGGATATATGAAAGGAAAAGTACGCTTGAAGAAGACGGAGACAAGTAATGTTTTTGTCATTCGCACCCTAAAGCTGGTATCAGAGCAGGAAGCGATGGAGGTAAAAAAACGTCAGGAGGATCTGCGCAGACGTAGGAGAGAACGTCGTAGAAAAGCAGCGTTAGAAGCTGCTGAGAAGGTATTAAAAAAATAAGCATTGTATACTTTGAAATGGTATACAATGCTTATTTTTATGCTGACATATTTAGAAATGTAAATCTTTGTACTTAGAAGCATTTTTATTTTTTTTGCTGTTTTTTTTAGTCTTTGTATGTGGAATAGTAAGTGGCTGGTTAATATCCTTACTATCTTTTCTATAAGCATAAGAACGTCTTGCCAGGACAATTACAATAACAAGAACAGCAATCACGGCAATTGCTCCTAATAGGACAAAAATAAGTGTCTGGTCAATCTGGATGAAGCTGATAGATGAAGTGTCTTTTTCTTTCTCAACCTTATCCTTTTGTTCTGATGTAAGAGTTGAGAAATCAAAGCTTTCGGCTTCATTTGTAATCAAATCAATGGTGGTCGAGCCAACGGGATACCCCTTATAAGTGTAAGACAAAGTAGCAAGGGCATTTGTAGTGGTACCGGCATCTCCTGACGAAGTTGCTTCTTCAAATTGAATGGAGGATACAGTATCCTCAAAGGAAGCTTCATTTGGCAACACCATATATCCGTCTTTGTTTAATTCAATTGTTGGAAGGGTATTACCAAAAATGTTGTTTCCGGAATGGAAAAAGGTATTATTTCCCAGTGAAAAATTCTTTTCATTGGTGGAAATCTCAACCTTATGGAAATTGTTAAACCCATAATCCAGCAATGTCTTTGTATCAGTCCAGTGGCCTGGCTTGTTCTCATTTAATACAACGCAAATTAAGGATATTCCGTCTTTCTCTGCATATGTGACAAGAGTAGAACCGGAACTTGAGGTATATCCAGTCTTACCACCGGTACAATATTCATAATAATATTCAGAATTCTGTTTCAACATCAGATGATGATTCCATGGGTCACGCACAGAACCATCATTGGCAAGTGGAAAGTTATAGCGTTCCGTACCTGCAATTTTTCGATATTCTGTATGTTTTAAGGCTTCCATGGAAATCAGAGCAAGGTCATAAGCACAGGTATAATGCTCAGCGTCATGATATCCATGAGGATTTGAAAAATGAGAATTCACGCAACCTAATCCAGCAGATCGCTCATTCATCATATCTACGAATTTGCTTAGCTCGCCCCCTGCAACATGTTCACCTAGAGCATAAGAAATCTCATTACCAGATGAAAGCATAAGTCCGTACATACATACTTCCACACTTAATTTGTCTCCTACAGAAAGTCCTCCCATAAGACTACTGTCAGAGGGTACGTCATATAAGGCATTGCGGGAAATCGTAACAGTGTCAGACATTTTACAGTTTTCTACAGTTAATAGAGCAGTTAATGTCTTGGTGGTACTGGCAGGATACATTGCTGCCGTGGCATTTTTTTCATACAGAATAGTGCCGGTACCGGCTTCCATCAAAATAGCGGATTCTGCCAGTACCTGAGGACCATCCGGCCAGTCTTCCAATGAGTTACTTTCAATACGGATAGCTTTGCGCTGTTCATCCGTTAAATTTCGATTGGTTGCATCTGCTGTAATAGTAAAAACAGAAAGGGACAAGCAAAATGCCAGCCCAACTGAAATATATTTTTTTATTCTCATGAAATTATCTCCAAACATTTAGTCCTGGTCAATATCTTCCGCAATTGTGAACTCTGACACAGTTGTGGAACCGGAAACAGGAACCCGGTATATTGGCACAGTATTATAAAAATTATTAAAATACAGGTAAGAGGAGTCTGAGTTCAGATTACAATATACTCCTTCTTTTATTAATTCACTTTCTAAGCTTTCTTTATTCATGCGATATAATCCAGGTGTTTCTTCATGGCTTACCTGATAAAAAATAGTATCGCTGCAAATATGGTATGTATCTAATCGCTCTTCTGTAAGGTGTTCAGTTTCACCAGTTGTCATGTTATAACGTGATAATGCATAATCGCGATTTAAATCCATGTAGTATAAATATTCTTCATCTGGAATGCACATGTAACCTTTGATATCCGGAAGATTGGAAATGGTGGTTGTATCCGTATCAATTACGCGTACATTGACAGCATTTGAAAATCCGGTGCAGTAAATATTACCATTAGCATAACCAGCCGGATTCAATGCATCCTGTGAAAGTTCTTTGTCATTAGAACCATCCAGATCCATAGAATGTAAATAAAGTCCCTGGTCTGTATTATAATGCTGATAATATAATGTATTGCCAATTAAGTGAAGTACACCGGAAGTATCATCTGTCAGAACTTCACTGTTCTTTCCCTGCATATCACAACGGTAAACTCCCTTTAAACCACCGTTAAGAAAAGCAAAACTTTCCTCACTGTGCTCGATTGTATTGGCAGGTTCTTTTACATAGTAAATATGGTGTCCATCTGTATTAATGTATTTTACGGAACCATTAGCTATTTTTTTAGTGGAATTCTTGCTGGCATCATAGGCATATAATCCGTTCTGATCATAAGGATTTGCAAAGTAAACAATGTTATTATATTCGCAGAACAACCCTTTGTTATGGAGATTGCTGCTGGTGTTACCACTGATAAATGGTTCGTTAGTATAATCATTAGAAAATACAGCACTCAGAATCCTTTGAACAATAATAATGATGAAAACAATTGCAATAATTCCAACTATGATTATGATATCTTTCTTTTTTTTCATATGCATCCCTCATCTGTATACTGTATTGTGTAATAAAAATTCCCCCTACATAATAAATAAGAAATATTTTATTAACAATTTTATTATATAGTTTTGCGTTTGATATTGCAAGCAAAAACATACTCAAAAACTAAGTTGAAGAATAAAAGGGGGTGTGTTATGATTACATAGCGCAGATTTAAGTGGAGGAGGAAAGAAATTGGTTGATTTACTGGTATTAAGAGATGAAATTGATAAAATTGACAGACAGATTGTAGAATTGTATGAAACACGTATGGAAGTCTGCAAGCAGGTTGCAGAATATAAGATAGAAACGGGAAAACCGGTTTTTGATAAGGAAAGAGAAAATAGTAAGATTGATACATTAAAAGGACTTGCGAAAAATGAATTTAACAGTCATGCTGTGCAGGAATTGTTTGAGCAGATTATGAGCATAAGCCGCAAATTACAGTATGGTTTGTTGGCGGAACATGGTGTAATAGGAGAGATTCCATTTGCAGAGGTGGAAAGTTTGCCGGAGAATAAGGCAAGAGTAGTATTTCAGGGAGCGGAAGGTGCTTATGCACAGATTGCCACAGAGGAATATTTTGGTGCCAACGTAGACAGTTATCATGTTGATACCTGGCGTGATGCCATGGAAGCAATTGCTAAGGGAGAAGCAGATTACGGTGTGTTGCCAATTGAAAATTCTTCGGCTGGTGTGGTAAGTGAAATTTATGATTTACTGGTGGAATTTGAAAATTATATCGTAGCGGAGCAGATTATTGGCATTGAACATTGTCTTATGGGGGTTCCCGGTACAAAGCTTGATAGCATCAAAACGGTATATTCGCACCCACAGTCATTGATGCAGAGCAGTATGTATCTGGGTGAGCATCGTGACTGGAAGCAGTACAGCATGAAAAATAATGCATTTGCGGCTAAGAAGGTCATGGATGATAAGGATGTAACACAGGCAGCTATTGCCAGTGCCCATGCAGCTGAAACATATGGATTGGAAATCTTAGAAAAGGGTGTCAATGATAATAAGAATAATTCTACCAGATTTATTATTGTGACAAACAAAAAGATTTTTACAAAGGATGCTAAGAAGGTAAGTATATGCTTTGAAATTCCACATGAAAGCGGTTCCCTTTACCGCATGTTGTCCCATTTTATTTATAATAATCTGAATTTAACAAAAATAGAGTCCAGACCAATTGCGGAGAAGAAATGGGAATATCGTTTCTTTGTAGATTTCGAGGGAAATCTTAAGGATAATGGAGTGAAAAATGCTCTTCAGGGATTGGCAGAGGAAGCAACTTATATGAGAATTTTAGGGAATTATAAGTAATTGTCATATAAGTAACAGGTTCTGAATATACATAAAATTAGAGGAAATCTGACTGTTTAGAAGCAGTTGTTATTATCTGACAAAAAGAAATCAAATATTGTACTGGTGTACAAAGCCGTTTAAATGGCAGAAAGAGGAAAAAATGCGATTGCGTAATATTAAAGGCTCACGTGAAGTTATCGGTAGTAACGAATATGTAATACAAGAGCCAGAGAAACAAAAGGGAAAATGGCATGAACTGTTTGGAAATTCTAATCCAATTCATATTGAGGTTGGTATGGGAAAAGGACAGTTTCTTATGAAGTTGGCAGAGAGTAATCCTGATATTAATTATATTGGAATTGAAAAATATTCCAGCGTATTGTTAAGAGCAATTCAAAAGAGAGAAGAAAGTGAAATAACCAATCTTTATTTTATCCGTATGGATGCCGAAACCATTGCAGAGGTATTTGAGAAGGATGAAGTAGATAAAATCTACTTAAATTTTTCAGATCCATGGCCAAAAGATCGACATGCAAAACGCAGACTGACATCAAAGGAATTTTTTGCAAGATATCATAAGTTCCTGAAGCCTGAGGGAAGAGTAGAGTTTAAGACAGATAATGTTCCGTTGTTCGAATTTTCTTTAGAGCAGGTAAAAGAAGCAGGTTGGATATTAGAAGCATTCACCTATGACCTGCATCATGACGAGTTAATGTCAGAGGGAAATGTAATGACTGAATATGAAGCGAAGTTTTCCGGAATGGGTAATGCAATCAATAAGCTGATTGCATATAGAAATATAAAATAATAGTTGCCCCATGGTGGCGGAATAAGGAGGAGTATGAATAAGCTTCAACAAAAATTAATGACCGCTACATATGATAAAACAAAGATACAGGAAAAGGCAAAACAGATTAAAAAATCATTTCAAGAGGTGTATCATATTTTAAATGGGGGAAATAATAAGAGATAAAAATTGATTTACGAAGGGAGAAATTTGATATGGAAATAATAAAAGATGCAGAATTTGAGGAAAAGGTATTACAGTCTGGCAGTCCGGTATTAGTTGATTTTTATGCAGACTGGTGTGGTCCTTGCAAAATGATGGCACCAGTAGTGGAGGAATTATCAAAAAAATATGAGGGACGTTGTCAGATGTATAAGATAAATGTAGATAACGACCAGGAGGCAGCAGGAAGATATCGTGTGATGTCTATTCCTACATTTATTTTATTTGCAGAAGGAGAGGCTAAGGAAATTATCACTGGTGCTGTACCATTAGCACAGTTAGAAGAAGTAGTTAAAAAATATGTGTAAAACACAGGATTTTCCATATGACTGCTTTTCGTGATAAAAGCCACCTTTCTAAATTCTTAAGAAAATTTTAGGAAGCTATTAAAAATATTAGGGTATAAATACTATGGTATTTTTTCATAGTATTTATGCTTTAATATACACGAAAAGTAATGGAGGACAGAAATGTTATATATCATGAAAGGGTTAATTGCTGCTCTGGGTGCGCTGTTGACCATATGTAACGGCTATCAGATATTTTATATGATAGTCAGCATGTTGAAAAAAACAAAAAAATTTTATGATGAATCAACCAATCGCTATGCGGTCCTAATATGTGCAAGAAATGAAGAAAATGTAATAGGGGACTTGATAGACAGCATTCGTAAGCAAAATTATCCTCAGGATATGATAGATATCTTTGTGGTAGCTGACAATTGCACGGATCAGACAGCCAAAAGAGCTACTGAAAAAGGCGCAGTCTGTTTTGAACGCTGTAACAAAGCTTTTGTAGGAAAAGGATATGCATTGCAGTTCTTACTGTCAAAGATTAAGCAAAAATATGGATTTGACAGATATGCAGGATACTTTATTATGGATGCAGATAATTTGCTGCACCCAGACTTTATAAAAGAAATGAATAAAACATTCAATGGTGGTTACAAAGTGATAACGGGTTATCGTAATTCTAAGAATTATGCAGATAACTGGTTATCAGCAGGAAGTTCTCTCTGCTTTTTAAAGCAGGCAAGAATGGTAAACCGTGCCAGAATGATTATGGGAATCAGTTGTTCTGTTTCAGGTACAGGCTTTCTGATATCAAAGGATATTATAAAGAAGCAGGATGGATGGAAGCAGTTCCTTTTAACAGAAGACATTGAATTTACCATTGAACAGGTAATTGCAGGAGAAAAAATTGGTTATTGTGAAACGGCTATCATTTATGATGAACAGCCAGTGGATATCAAAACCACATGGAATCAGCGTTTGCGCTGGGCAAAAGGATATTATCAGGTATTTTTATGCTACTGGAGAAATTTACTAAAAAGAGCAGTCTGTCGTAGAGATTTCTCATCCTATGACATGATTATGACTCTTGCGCCTTGTAGTGTGCTCACTGTCTGTTCCATGATAACGGGAACTCTCACATTTTTGTATACAATTTTCACTGGTGGTGGAATTGAAATGGAATTTTTGCAGGATACTTTTTTGTGTATTTTAATGGCAGTATGTAGCAACTATTTCATATATTTTTCTGTTGGTCTTGTGACCACAATCACTGAGTGGAAGCAAATAGAATGTTGTAATGCAAAAAAGATACGGTACATATTCACATACCCAATCTTTATGATGATATATTTGCCAATATCAGTGGTTGCACTTGTGAAAAAGGTAGAATGGAAACCAATTCCACATGGCGTGACAAAGCGAGAAGCTGCTTTCCAAAAATAGGGTTTGAAAATTCCAAAAAATGTGCTAGAATACATATAGTGTCATTTTTGGAGGGAAGGAAATGTTAGTAATTGAACGATTTGAAAATTGCATTGCCATCTGTGAAAAAGAAGACAAAACAGTTGTAAAAGTACCAAAATACAGACTGCCTTTACAATGTAAAGAGGGAGATTGTATTGGCCTTGATAAAAATAATATGTACGTGGTTGTTGATAAGGAATTAATGAAAAAGAAAAAAGAACGACATAATTATTTTAAAAAACATATGTAAGAGAGTAAGGGGTTAACGTCTTACTCTCTTTTATTTGTTTAAGAATTTGTTAAGAAGGCAAAAATCTCTTGACGGTGAATAAATAAAGAATAAAATGGAAATAAATAAGTATAATTAAGGTACGTACTATCAGATAAATATTACTTGGCTCGAAATGTAATATGTCTGAGTACTGGAAGATGGAGGAAATATGCCTGCGGGATTTGCACATGACAGTTTTGGTAAAATAGTATATAAGGAGTTACCGGATGCAATGCGGTTGCGTCTTGGAATTTATCAGGATCAGTTTCGCTTTGGTTTACAGGGACCGGACGTATTGTTTCATTACAATCTTACGAATTATAACCGGGTAAACACAAGGGGTGTTGAAATTCATAAGGAGCCAGCGAGAAAATTATTTGAGCCGGCAATTCAGTATTGTAAAGAAAATGGAATTGATAACAGTCTGTATGGGTATATGATGGGATGTGTCTGCCATTTTGCATTAGATAGTGCTGCCCATCCCTACGTGAATGCATCAGTGGATGATTTTGGGGCAAGCCATAGTGAAATAGAAAGTGAATTTGAAAAGTATCTGTTAAAGAAAGCTGGCAGAGATCCACACCGTTATTCCATAAGTCATCTGATTCCAAAGGATAGAGAGACAGCACGGGCAATGCAGATTATGTATCGTGATTTTACAGAAAAAGAAATGATGCGGGCAATGAAAGATATGTCATTAATTCGAAATGTGTTAGTGGCATCATCAAATGTGAAGAAAAAAGCATTGCTTACCTTTATGCGCGTAACCGGTCACTATGATGAGATTCAGGGACAAGTACTTCGTTTTAAGGACAACCCTGCTTGTGAGGAAACAAATAAAAGGTTATTTGAAATTTATAAGGAAGCTGTGCCGGATGCAGTGAACATGATATTGAATGTACATCAGTCTATTTTTGCGGACCTTCCATTGTCTGAACGATTTAACAGAGCGTTTGATTAATACAGTAATAAACAGATATGTAAAAATTTCCTGTTTAAATAGATGTGATATCTGTGTTAAAATATGGTGAAATATAAAATTACTACTAGAGTTTTCATTCTATGTAAGATATAATGAGAGAAAGACAGGAAAGTGTGAAAAACAGAATATAATCGTCTGTTGTTGAAAGAGAAGTTAGGAGAGTTACAATATGAAGAAAATATTAGCTACAACAATGTTAGCAATTGGCTTGCTTGCAAGTAATTATATAGGAGCAGAAGCTACTAATGTTGCTACGACACCAGGATCATATGAAGAACCAGCACCAGTTCCGGTACAAGTCAATACATGTCATGAGGTGGGAACTGGTGTGTATAAGGTAACATCAGTTGCGACTAACGGTTATACTGTTGAATATGTAGCACCAGTTAATAAAAACAGTACAAAAGCCATTATTCCGGCTACGATTACATTACCGGAAGATGGTAATATATATAAGGTAACAACCATTGCTGCCGGAGCGTTTATGGATTGCAAAAATATTCGAACTGTTCGTATAGGCGGCAATGTACAGAGTATTGGTTCAGAAGCCTTTAAGAACTGTGTAAAGCTGGCAAAGATAGAGATCCCATCTAATGTAAAGACTATGGGTGCCAAGGCATTTATGAATTGTACTGCCTTAAAGAAGGCTACAATAGGAGGCAACATACAGACAATAAGTAATTATGCATTTTGTAAGTGTACTTCATTACAGACAGTAGTGATTGGTTCTAAAGTGAAGACTATCGGAACAAGTGCTTTCAGCGGATGCACGAAAGTAAAGAGCATTCAGATTAATTCTAAATATTTAAAAACAGTGAAAAAAAATGCATTTAAGGGTATTCAAAAAAAAGCTGAAATAAAAGTGCCAGCTTCTAAGGTAGGCACATATAAGAAGTTGTTAAAGAGCAAAGTACCTTCAACAGCAACCATAATAAAGAAATAGATTACGTGAGCGGGGATTACTCCGCTCATTTTTATATACTAGAGCGTGGTGGCATGTTTTGTTTCCAAATATACAAAGAATTGTAACTATTCAGTACCCTCATAGTTACGAGCCAAAATCCATGCAGAATCACCTACGGTGATGGATTTTGGCCTGCTGCCACTACGTTTTCATACGGACTGTGCAGTTCAGCACAGTCCTGTTCTGAATAGTTACAAAGAATTTACTTAATTTTTACATAGAGCGTGAAAAAAAATGATAGAATTAATTAGGAAGATTACAGAAAGAATTTTTAAATCCAAAAGAAAAAAATTTTATACAGTAAAGAAATATGTATATACACAGGAGGTAACGATGAGTAAGAAAGGAGTAGAGGAAGCTATGAAAACTATGAAAACTGTAAACAGGAAATATTATGCAAATCGGGAATTATCTTGGCTTAAATTTAATAAAAGGGTATTAGAAGAGGCGGCTGATATGAAAGTGCCGCTTTGTGAAAGGTTATCATTCGTATCTATTTTTCAAAGTAACTTAGATGAATTTTTTATGGTGCGTGTGGGTTCTTTACATGACCAGATGTTAGTGGCAAATGATATACGAGATAATAAGACACAGATGACACCGGAAGAACAGATTAGTGCTGTGTTAAAAAAGACAAAGGAACTTACAAAACAAAGGGATGGTATTTACAACCGACTCATGCATCAATTAAAAGAGCATGATGTAGAGATTATTAATTTTGGCAAACTGACACCGGAAGAAGCCGCTTACCTTGAGATTTATTTCAATGAGGAAATTATGCCATTACTTTCACCACAGATTGTAGGTAAAAGACAGCCATTTCCATTTTTAAAAAATCAGGAAATCTATGCTGTAGTATCTTTAGAGACAAAGAATAGCAACGAAAAGATTGGTATTGTTCCATGCAGTAATGGTGCTTTTAAACGATTGATACGGGTTCCATCTACAAAGAACCGCTTTATGTTGGTGGAAGAACTGATACTTCATTTTGTACCACAGATTTTTTCACACTATAAGACAAAGAGTAAGTCGCTTATAAGAATTATCCGTAATGCAGACATTGATGCAGATTCTGCGTTGTATGATGAAGATATTGATTACCGTGATGCCATGGCAGAGGTAATTAAGAAGCGAAAAAAGCTTTGTCCTGTTAAGGTGGAATTCAGCCGTTTCATGGACCAGAATATTGTGGACCTGGTATGCCGTTTTCTTGACTTAAAGAAAAACCAGGTATTTCACGTGGATGCTCCGCTGGATGTCAGCTTCTTATTCCAGCTTCAGGATGTGTTAAGAGATAAGAAAGAATTGTTTTATGAAAGACGTATTCCGCAGAAATCACGTTTTGTGGATGAAACATTGCCTATGATAGATCAGATAAAAAAGAAGGATATTTTGTTGTCTTATCCTTATGAAAGCATGCGTCCATTTATCAGACTGTTAGAGCAGGCTGGACAGGATCCGGATGTTGTATCTATTAAAATGACATTATATCGTGTGGCAAAGGATAGTAAGATAATTGAGGCGTTAATTGATGCCGCAGAAAATGGAAAAGAAGTTGTTGTCTTAGTAGAGCTGCGTGCCCGTTTTGATGAGGAAAATAACATTGAATGGTCAAGAAGGTTAGAGTATGCCGGCTGCCGTATTATCTATGGTCTGGATGGAATTAAAGTACATTCTAAACTTTGTCTTATCACAAAGAAGCGAAAAGATGGTATTGAATACATCACACAGATTGGAACAGGAAATTACAATGAAAAAACCTCCAAGTTGTATACAGACCTGTCGTTAATGACCGCCAATCCGGAGATTGGTATGGAGGCAGCTAATGTATTTAATGCACTTGCTATGGGGGCTGTTGTGGAAAGCACGGAGCATCTGTTAGTAGCTCCTAAGTGTCTGCAGAATAAAGTTTTAGCAATGATGGATGAGCAGATAGCACTTGCAAAGGAAGATAAGCCTGCATACATTGGTGCAAAGGTAAATTCCCTGACAGATAAGAAGATTATTGATAAATTAGTGGAAGCATCTCAGGCTGGTGTGAAGGTGGAATTACTCGTTCGTGGTATCTGCTGCCTTATTTCCGGTGTGGAAGGCTATACAGACAATATTACAGTAATCAGCATTGTAGGAAGATATTTAGAGCATTCTAGAATGTACATTTTTGGGGCAGAGGAGCAACATAAGAAGGTTTACATTGCCTCCGCTGACTATATGACTAGGAACACATTGCGCCGCGTGGAGGTGGCAACACCGATTTATGATGAAGACATTAAGAAGCGTATTTTAAAGATGTTTGATACGATGTTCCGTGATAATGTGAAGGTGCGTGTGCAGGATAATACCAACAATTACAAAAAGCGTATCACGGAAGGGGAACCGCTGAATTCCCAGGAATTATTCTATAGTGAGGCATATGGAGAGGTTACATTATAGTTCATCGGAATGTTAGCTCTGTCTGTTAGAAATCTTCTGCGTGATTCAGTGGAGTTATTTTCGAGACGCTATACTAGAGTGTGTCTCTAAATTGCTTTCTGCAAAATGTGTGTTCTACTTTGTGGGAAATTTTGGGACACGCTCTAGCGTGCTGTATGCAAAAAAACTGTAAGAAAACATTGAATAATTCCGAAATTGTGCTATGATGGTAACAGAGCTTATCGATTGAAAGCAGAATGGAGGAAAGAGTTGTTATGGAAAAAAAGAATATCGATTGGGCAAATATTGGTTTTGGTTATATGCAGACAGATCAGAGATATGTTTCTAACTATAAAAACGGAGCATGGGATGAAGGTACATTAACCACAGATGCAAATATTACAATGAGCGAATGTGCCTGTGTGTTGCAGTATGCACAGACTATATTTGAAGGGTTAAAAGCATACACTACAGAAGATGGACATATTGTTACATTCCGTCCTGATTTGAATGCGGAAAGAATGATAGATTCTGCATCAAGATTAGAGATGCCAACATTCCCAAAGGAACGTTTTATTGAAGCAATTGAGAAGGTAGTAGCTGCCAATGAAGCATATGTACCACCATATGGTTCCGGAGCAACTTTATATATCAGACCATACATGTTTGGTATCAATCCTGTTATCGGCGTAAAGCCAGCAGAGGAATACCAGTTCCGTGCATTCTGTACACCAGTAGGACCTTATTTTAAGGGTGGTGTAAAGCCTCTTACTATTAAAGTAAGTGATTTTGATCGTGCGGCACCACATGGTACCGGTCATATCAAAGCAGGTCTTAACTATGCAATGAGTTTACATGCAATTGTAACTGCTCATGAAGAAGGCTATGATGAAAATATGTACTTAGACGCAGCAACAAGAACAAAAGTAGAAGAAACAGGTGGAGCAAACTTCCTGTTTATTACAAAGGATAACAAGGTAGTAACACCAAAGTCTGATAGTATCCTTCCTTCTATTACACGCCGTTCCTTAATGTATGTTGCCAAGGAATATTTAGGTCTTGAGGTAGAGGAGAGAGAAGTATATTTAGATGAATTAAAAGACTTCGCTGAGTGCGGTTTATGCGGTACTGCAGCAGTTATTTCTCCAGTAGGCAAGATAGTAGACCATGGCAAAGAAATCTGCCTGCCAAGTGGTATGGAAGATATGGGACCGGTTACAAAGAAGTTGTATGATACATTAACAGGAATCCAGATGGGACGTATTGAGGCACCGGAAGGATGGATTCATGTAATAAAATAAGACTGGTAAAAAACATGCAAAATCACTTGGAGTGAGGGATGTTTGTATACTGCCACTATGTTTTTATATGAACGGTGCATGACAATACAAGATTGGATTGTCATGGTTTTGAATAGTTATGATTGAACTACAAAAGCATCCATATTAAATTGTAAGAAGTACAGTTTAATATGGATGCTTTTTGTAGTAAAAAAATCCCTATCCTTTCATATATTTAGGATCGTTTTCTTCTGAAAAGCCGGAATTCATAGCATGTTCCGGGGATGTAAAATTTTAATGGTCTTATATTACCAGAGAAAAGGATTATGGCACAAGCCTCCCAGGGGGATATTAGATCAGCTGTCCATCCATGATTTCTATACTTCGTTTACAAAATCCGGCAATCTCTTTATCGTGGGTGATAATAATTACCGTTTTACCCTCTTGATTAATCTTGGAGAACAAGTTCATGATATCCTTACTATTCCTCTCATTCAAGGCACCGGTTATTATTTAGATAATAAAAAAACCCTTGAATATCAAGGGTTTTGGCAATCGAAGTGACGGGATTCGAACCCACGGCCTCTGCGTCCCGAACGCAGCGCTCTACCAAACTGAGCCACACTTCGTTTCAACAAACAATAAATATTATACTGGTAAAAGGGAGTAAAGTCAATAGGGTAGGGGAAAAATGTTTACCAAATTAGGGAATTTACGTTACTGGACGAAATGAACAGTAACGAACCTATGGTTGTGCAGGGCAACCAGAATGTAAAAAATATTCAAGCAACAAAAAGCACCGCCCCCAGAGCCTAAATCTCCAAAAACAGTGCTTGATGCGCGATCAGGGGTTCGAACCCTGGACACCCTGATTAAGAGTCAGGTGCTCTACCAACTGAGCTAATCGCGCTCGCTTTATTAAGCTGTATGTCCTTTCGACATTGATTATTATAGTACAGGTATTTACAAATTGCAACCCTTTTTTTAAAAAAATTGAAAAAAATAAACAATTTAGTAAATATGCGCAATGGGAAAGAGGAAAAATTGAAGTGGATTGTGCAGGATTACAATATAAATTGTTTTTTTATGGATAACATAGGCCTGTTGTTGAAAATCTAAGTTGACTTTTACATCAAACAAGCATAACATAGAAGATAGAATATAAAAAAGCCAAAGAGGAGAGAAAACGTATGAAATTTTTTATTGATACAGCTAATGTAGAAGAAATTCGTAAAGCAGGTGATATGGGGGTTATCTGTGGTGTTACTACCAATCCATCCCTGATTGCAAAAGAAGGCAGAGATTTTGAGGAAGTAATTAAAGAGATTACTACTATTGTGGACGGACCTATCAGCGGTGAAGTAAAGGCAACCACTGTGGATGCAGAGGGAATGATAAAAGAAGGTCGCGAGATTGCAGCCATTCATCCAAATATGGTAGTTAAGATTCCTATGACAGTAGATGGTCTGAAGGCAGTAAAGGTGTTGACAGAAGAGGGCATTAAGACAAATGTTACTTTAATTTTCTCTGCAAATCAGGCGTTGCTAGCAGCAAGAGCAGGTGCTACTTATGTGTCACCTTTCTTAGGAAGATTGGATGATATCAGCCATCCTGGTATTGAGTTAATTCAGGATATCGTGCAGATATTTGAAAATTACTGCATCGAAACAGAAATCATTGCAGCAAGTGTGCGTAACCCAATTCATGTTACAGATTGTGCTTTAGCAGGTGCGGATATTGCAACAGTTCCATATAAGGTAATTGAGCAGATGACAAAGCATCCGTTAACAGATCAGGGAATTGCAAGATTCCAGGCTGATTACAGAGCAGTGTTTGGGGAATAAAAATGTATAAAAAGAAGATTATGCAGATTTTCATAATCTTCTCATGTCTTATCTGAAATATATAATTTAAAAGAGCCAGTAGCTATATTGTAGTTGCTGGCTCTTTTTTTAATAGATTTTTGCCTATTACCACTACGGTTTCATACTGACTATACAGTGCAGCACAGTCCCGTACGGAATAGTTATAAACTTTTAATAGCATACAATGCTGTCTTAGCAAGATACGAAGTATCTAAATCCCCACCTAAGCTAGTTCCAAAGATAGCAAACTCATACTCGTTATAACTCCAGGAAACCACAGCAGTTTTGTAATCTGCAGTTTGCTGAACCGTTACAGACACCAGTTGGTTTGAATATGTCTTTCCTTCCCATTGCTCTGTTAAGGTATCATCAAAGTCATACTCACCAAGATCGATGGTTCCATCCTTCATACCTAATAAAGTACAATCCGCCTTTGCCAGATTATCCAGATAAGAAATTTCTAGGCATTTATAAGTGTTCTGTACATACTCTGTGTTTTTAATCCAGTTAGAATTATCAGGCAGGCAAATAATAACATCAAATTCATTTGTAGGTACCTTAGAAATCAGCATATCCTTAATAGCTGGAATACCAGGAATATCTGACCGAAAAAGAATAGGGACAGAAGATGCAATGTCAAGATTCACATCCGCATCACCATCACTGTATTCTGAATCTATAATGTAAATGGTATCCTTATCTCTTTCTGGATGTTCAGATTCTAACTCGCCTAACCAGGAGGACACAATTATAGTTTCCTTAGAATCAAAATAATCATTAGAATTGCTGCTGAGTCCGCTTGCCATCCATGTCTGCTGGAAGGTGATATTCTTTTTATTGCTTAATAAAATATAATTACTGTCTACTGCCGCATTCGGCATTGTTCCATGCATTACAAGACGGTATTTGTAAGTACGTGTTTCCATATTTCCAGTCGCATCTTCCACATCTGCGGTCCATGTACCATCACTCATTTTATAGTAGGTAGTGGTGATATATTCTTCATATGGATTGATATGTGCACCCAAATCAATATCTTCAAAAGGTGCTGAACTAGTGATATATTCTTCATATGCATCGATATACTCATTTTTTTCAAAAGTCTGAAGGATAGCTGTACCTGATTCCTTCGCATTTGCAGCACATCCAAGGGCTGTTACCGTACATACCAGTGTCGCTAAAACCATAACCCATCGGGAAGGTTTTTTCCAATTCAAAATATTGTGAATACGAGCTTTGGTATCACCTTCTCCAAAGGCAAGAGGCGCAGGGGAAATGATGGTTTTGCCGGTAGCTAACCGAAGAAGCAGGGTAGAGTATGTTTCGCATATTTCACCACCCATCTTTTTCATTACCGCTTCGTCACAGCTCATCTCCATATCTTTTCCAGATAAAATAAAGGCTGCCCATGCTAGAGGATTAAACCAGTGAAGAATTAATGCTCCATAAGCGAGTGTTTTTACCAAATGATCTTTCCGGTAAATGTGATGCTTTTCATGAAGAAGAATATATGCTATCTCCGTATCATTTAAGTGAGATGGCAGATAGATTCTTGGTCTAAATAGTCCGATAACAAATGGCGTTTCAATATAATCGGAAAGATAAATCCGTTCCTCAGGATTATATGGCACACTTCCAATTAACCTTCTTTTTAATCTCAATAGAGAAAATACACTGTAGATAAGCATAATGCCAATGCCTGCAAGCCAGATATTAGCTAGTACCGGAAGCACTGTTTCGTAGGTGACATGTGAATCGGAAATGGTAGTTTTTGACATGCTGTCAGCGGTATTTTTCTGTGAAGTGTTTGCGTTTATAGCAGGAGAATGTGTTCCCCAATATTGTAAGGATATGGTCTTTGCTGCTTTCCTGTCAGATGTTACTGGTGTCTGTTCCAATGCAGTTCGTTCTGTTACTGTGTTTGGCACAAATGAAAATGGCAAGTCAATGGATACTGGACACAGCAGCCTAAATAACACTACGCCCCATAAGGCATAAGTAAAAATCTTTGGAGCCTTTTTTAATAATACTCTGCATACTAGTACAACTACAATTACAAAGCTGGCGGTCAGGCTCATTTGCAATATGCCGGAAAATAAAATATTCTGCATGAGAATCACCTCCTGTTCTTTTTAATCAGTTGCTCTAATTCCAACACTTCCTGATCGGATAACCGGTTTCTGGAAGTGAAGGCGGCTAAAAATGCTGGTAGGGAACCATGGAATGCTTCTTTTACAAATTCTTCGCTCTGAATGGCATAAAAATCATCTTTTGATATCACGGAGCTTACGACTCCATCTACATTTTGGAAAATGCCCCGATCACATAATTTGCGAAGAACGGTGTAGGTAGTTGATTTTTTCCAGGTAAGTTCGCTGGCGCAGAGTTTTACCAGTTCCCCAGATGGAATGGGTTCATGTTCCCATATGATATCAGCAAATCGGGATTCGATTGCCCCTAGTTTTGTTTCGTTCATAATGTAACTCCCTTCTCTTGTTCACCATTTATGGATGGTTGGTACTTTCATAAGCATGATATGGTTTATTGTCTATAAACCGCATCTTTATTTTAGTTTATAACCTATAGACCGATTTGTCAACAAAAATATATTTCAAAAAATAAATTATGTGTAAACGTAACTATGATGGTACTGAATAATTGCGTATAAACTATAATAAAAGAAGTGGCTGCTAACTCGCTCCACTCCAATTAGCAGACTAAAAGTTAGCAATTGGAGTGGGGAAAGTTAAACACGAACCACTTCTTTTTCTAATTCATTAAACAGTTGTATTTACGCCATTTACGGCTGCATGCTCGTTTTCTTCCATTGGAATGACAAGGCATTTTTTACCTTCTATCACACGGGAAGAAATCTGAGATACTTTTTCTGGTTTGACACGTAATACTACATCATAGGTTTTTACATCATCTACAGGATTGTCATCTAACTGTTGTCGTAGATGTTCTACCTGTTGAATGAGTTCTATTTTTTCACGGCGCTCTGCGTTGGCAGCTACCGCTTTGGTATCTACTAAGCTTTCTACTGTAGGTACAGTATCACCAAATTCTTCTATGTAAGAGTTTTCAAATTTTGCAGCTTTTTCTTCCGGTACGCCACTTTCTTCCATAAGATTTTTAAGAGTCTCTTGATTTAAAAGGAGCGTAGCTTCTTCATCTCCTTCATGGGTAAGTGCAAATTCTTCTGCCATACCATACAGATTGTCTTGTAAATCCATTTTTAACAGGGTATTAGAATCGTCCTCCTCTGGTAAAATAGTATCTACAATAGACTGGAATGCCTGTTTCTGCTCCGTAGCTGTACGCTTTGGAATACAGCCAAGACCACCTGCCATTAGTTCAGCATGAGGATTTTTGGCGTCCTTTGTGTAGAAGATGGTAGAGTGGATATCCGTGCTGCGTTCAGAAAATGCCGGGAAAATAAATCCGGCATCTGGTGCGCCAACTACCCAGTCACGAATTCTAGGGCCGATTCGGTGTTCATCTTCTCTGTAGCCAAGTCCCGGTTTGGTTAAGGTCACAGGGCAGATGGCACATAAGAGATATTCAAATACTTCCTCAGATTCATCTAATTTTCCATTATCACTTGTCTTTGTAATGACATCATAGGCATCATGGAAAATCAGGATTAAGAAATTACCGGCATAGTCATAATTTTCAATAATTAAGTCATACAGTCTGTCAAGTAAATCCGGGTTTTTTAGGCGGCTTTCCCGTAATCCTAATAAAAACTGCTGCTTGCCCCCAGATTCTTCCTCTTCAAGAGGAAATTCCAAGGACAGCAGGTTGTTGCCTACTGTACCGGATAAGGTTTTTTTGGCAATCTCTAAATATTTATACAACTCTTCATCTTCTAAATTTAAGAAGGTTTCTCCAATGTCTACAATTTTATTTTTATCTGCATCAATATAGCAGCCACACATTCTGGTGAAGGTGCAATTGTTTTTTGTGAAACGTCGTTTTAATTCTAATATATCTTTTTTTGTCATGGGAAGTCCTTTCTGTAACCAGTGTACTGACACATTAATAGTTAAGCTAACTGCACTGCCTGTCTTGTCACCTGTGGCGTTGTTGTCAGTCTACGTAGTCACCGCTACGCCTTGCACAGTGACAATATATGAAGCACAGCTAAGTCAAAAATGAATGTGCCGGTACACTAGTACTTAATTTTAATACTAAGTATAAATGAAAAAGTGTTTGTCTGCAAAGGGTTTTATTTATGAAGTAAAGAATAACTTCATAAATATTTCTAAAATCTGCAAGAATGGAGTTGCCAGATGCTTTCATTTAAAGTAGAATAAGTAAGGATTTGGCGACTGTTCAAAACAGTGTGGTATTATACTGTATAGTCTGTATGAAAAAGCAGAGGATGTTGAATAGTTACAAGAATTTAATGATAAGATGCGAACTGCCATGACATCAGATAAGCTGCTATGACAGTATCCTGATTTGTAACTATTCAGTACCCTCATAGTTACGAGCCAAAATCCATGCAGAATCACCTACGGTGATGGATTTTGGCCTGCTGCCACTACGTTTTCATACGGACTGTGCAGTTCAGCACAGTCCTGTTCTGAATAGTTACCCTGATTTTACAATTATAATGGAGATAGCTATGAAAAAATTTTCTATACGAAAAATAATGGCATATGTACTTGCTGCCATTCAATTTATTGTCATGATTGCATTGATTGTCCAGCTAGCGATTACACAGATGATTCCTGTAGGGTATCTGGTGATTGGAGCGGTTCTATTACTAATTTTACTGCTAGTTATTATTATTTCCCAGAGGAACAAGGTCACGGGAATTATAGCAATGATTCTATCAGCGATATTAACATTAGGAATGGGGTATGGTAATTACATGTTGTACCATACCAATTGGATGTTAGATCAGGTTACGAACGTAACGGTACAGGTGGATACCATTAATTTGTATGTACTAAATGAAGACAAAGCAGAGACGGTAGAGGATGTAGCAGGTTATCAGTTTGGAATTCTAGCAGCGGGAGAACGGCAAAGTACAGATGAAGTAGTGCAGTCATTAGAAGACGAACTGTCAGTTGAACTTAATATAAAAGAATATGATACAGTTACTGATTTGGCAGATGCTATACAGAATGGTTCTATTCAGGCCATACTTATTAATGTAGGTTATATGTCTATGTTAGATGATATTGAAGGTTATGAAACATTTACTACAAAGCTTAAGATTATTTCTGACCGTCAGGTAGAGACGGAGATTGTAGTAAGTAATGAGGATAAAGCAAAGGAAATTCAAGGTGGTTATGTGCCGGAAACTTTTAGTGTGTTCATCAGTGGAATTGATACCTACGGTCCGGTTACTACTAAGGATAGAAGTGATGTAAATATTATTGCTACTGTAAATACAAAAACACATCAGGTGTTGTTGTTATCTACTCCTCGTGATTATTATGTTCCGTTATCTATTTCAAATGGCAGAGAGGATAAGTTGACGCACGCAGGTATTTATGGAATTGATGTATCCATGGATACGTTAGAACTTTTGTATGATATGGAAATTGATTATTATGTAAGATTGAATTTTTCTGGATTTATGGATATTGTAGATTCATTAGGTGGTATTAATGTGAATTCGGAAAATGCATTTACTGCCATTACAGGAGATTCGTATATTCAAGGTGTAAATCATCTGAATGGAGAAAGAGCCTTAGCATTTGCCAGAGAGCGTTATGCATTTAAAGATGGGGACTTACAGCGTGGAAGGAACCAGATGGCGGTGATTCAGGCGATTATTAAAAAGGCGCTGTCTTCAGATTTACTGTTAAATTATGCAGACGTAATGAACAGTATTGCCGGAAGCTTTCAGACGAATATGTCGGATGGCATGATAGGTGGTCTGGTAAAGCAGCAGCTTGAGAGCGGAAAAGGATGGAATGTGGTTACCTATCAGACTACTGGCAGTGGTTCAAAGAAGACATGTTATTCCAGCAGAAAAAAGAGAACTTACGTAATGATTCCTAACTACGATACGGTGGAGCAGGCAAAAATTATGATGCAACAGGTAGAGGATGGCGATGTGGTATCCGAAAGCACGGAAGTGCCGGATGGTGGCAGTAGGAAGTTAATGGAATGCTGGTAGATGGGATGATTTGGATATTATATTAGAATGAAAAAAATCTCTGGTTCGTTTGAGCCGGAGATTTTTTGCTATGGAGTTGTAGTGTTTGGGAGAATTTATTGAATTGTGTAAAAAATTCTGGTTTGTGTAATTGTTGTATCATATTCGTTACCCGTCCGTGAATTGGCAGAAGGGGCTCCCAGGGTAAACTCAGACTTACACTGCAGGAGAGCCGCTTGCTGGCATGGCATATTCCACGCAGACCGAAGCCAACGTTCCGGTGAACTAACTCCCAAGTACGACTAAGACATTCGGGGTGTGGCCCTCATGCCTAAGTCTCCCTAGGGAGTGGATTTCACCTCCAC
>JBGVIB010000044.1:0-4458 GCA_045122835.1 Lachnospiraceae bacterium | reverse complement strand
CAGCTAAATTCCTAGCCTCTGATAGCAAGCTACATCCCCTCTCTCAGCCGGACTGTTTACGCATATGATTAGGCAATCCAGACAGCTTATACTAGGCATCTGGGTAGCGCCCATGATTCAACACCCCCACAAACCAGAATTCAGTATACATGAAAACCCCATTTTTGCAAACAGGAATCCATCCATTTTCAAAAGTTTTCTTAATTCGCAGGAAAATAGTTGAGAAAAAAGAGATGAAAGGGTATCATAAGGGTTGAACATTAACTCAGTAACCATAGAAGCGAAGTAATCAGAGCGTGTTAGAAAATTCATTTCTTCAATCTGCATGCTCTATGAAAGAACCGAATGGTTACGAAACAAAAAGAGGTAAGTATGGAATTAGAAGTATTTTTAGAAGAATGCTGCAGTGATAAGATGCAGAGAATGATATTTAGTAACCCGAGAGATAAAATGCTTGGGGAAAAGGTAAAGATCCGTCCAGTGAAAAAAAATGGTGAATTGTATTTTCAGGGAGAGACGACAAGAGGGACAAAAGTGTACCACTCTAATTATAAAAGAGAAGAATTAATAACACAGGCAAAGGACTGGCTTAGTAACCAGTTTCGTCAGTGTGAGGTAGATTATGATGGCTACCATGGCGTGGTGTTAGTCAGCAAAAAGGGAAGTATGAACATAAAAAAGAAACGAACAGGAAAAGCGCCTATCGTTACCGATTTTTCTCATAACAGAACAAAAAAATATTTGCTTCCAGAGGGAGAACCGGTTGATTTTCTGGTTGATCTGGGTGTTATGACAAAGGAAGGAAAGGTAGTGCATGCAAAGTATGATAAATTCCGTCAGATTAATCGCTTTTTAGAATTTATTGATGACATTGTAGACGAGCTTCCGAAAAATAAAGTGGTAAAAATTATCGATTTTGGTTGCGGAAAATCCTATCTTACCTTTGCTATGTATTATTTTTTACATGAGAAAAAAGGACTTGAAGTAGAGATTACCGGATTGGATTTGAAGGAAGACGTGATTGCCCGTTGTAACCAGTTGAAAGACAGATATCATTATGAAGGACTTTCGTTTCTTATGGGGGATATTGCAGACTATGAGGGAACCAATGAGGTAGATATGGTTGTTACCCTTCATGCCTGTGATACCGCCACAGACTTTGCATTGTATAAGGCAGTAAAATGGGGAGCCAAAGTGATTTTGTCAGTGCCATGCTGTCAACATGAGCTGAATAAGCAGATTGAAAATCAAGCACTTTCATCCATTTTAAAATATGGACTGCTAAAAGAGAGAATGTCAGCATTAATGACAGATGGAATACGTGCCAATCTATTGGAAGAACAAGGGTATCATGTACAAGTGTTGGAGTTCATTGATATGGAACATACACCGAAGAATATTTTGCTTAGATGTGTATATACTGGTAAGAAAAGAAAAATGGAAATGTCTGTTATGGAATTTTTAGGGGCAGATTTGACTCTGGCTCGTCTGCTACAGGATGAATAATAAAAGGAACAAAATGCCGCTAATATGGCAGAAGGGAGATTATATGTGGAAAAAAATTAGAAATGGCATGATAAAGTTTCTTATATTACTTTTTACTTTTGTAGTTAGTTTTGCAGGTATTAGTTATCTGGCCAATAAGGACAATACAAAAGTGATTGCGTCCATGAGCACTGCATCCCTGCCTATGGTATATGTAAAAGGTTCCATAGGCGATATGAATGCTATGTATGGATATGTGTCAGATATGAAAGGCGAGTATATGAGAGATAGTCTAACACCGTTGCCATCGGATAGAAGACTTTCCATTTCTATTGATACTTGTGGACAAGATATTTTATCAATCAGCTATGAAGTTAGAAGTTTAGATAAAACTCGATTAGTTGAAAGCACAGAAGTTAAGGACTATGAAGCAACAGGTGGAACCATAGAAACGGTATTGCCTATTAAAAATCTGTTAGACAAAGATACAGAATATCTTTTAATTATAAAGGTATCTACAGAAAAGCAGGAGAAAATTTTATATTATACGAGAATTCTGTTGCCAGGTACAGATTTACATGAAACAGAAAAGCTAGAATTTGTAAAATGGTTTCATGATGTGACATTTGCAAAAGAAAGCGCGGATGTACTGAAATCTTATTTAGAAAGTACTACCGATAAGAATGATACCTTTCAGACAGTCACCATTCATTCTAGTTTAGAGAGAGTAACCTGGGGGGACCTTAAAGTGGGACAGGAAACAACACCTGTAATGAAAATATTGGAAATGGATGAAAGTACAGCAGCAATTCAATGTGATTTTATGGTATCTGTAACAGATGAGGAGACAGAGTATTACCAGGTGTCAGAATATTTTCGTGTTCGTTATACGGAAAACAGGATGTATCTGTTGGATTATGAACGGACTATGGAAGTTGTATTCTCACCAACCCACAAAAATTATCAGGATGATATGATAAAGCTTGGAATAACGGATGAAGATAAACAGATTGCTTATAGCAGCGATAATACAAAGATTGCTTTTGAGCAAAGTGGTATGTTATGGGAATATGATAGAAAAAAGGACAATATTGTTCAGGTATATGGATTCCGTGACAGTTATCCATTAGATGTGAGAGCAAATTATGACCAGCATGATATTAATATACTAAATATCGATGACTATGGAAATATTCAATTTTTAGTATATGGTTATATGAATCGTGGAGAGCATGAAGGGGAATGTGGAGTAGGTGTGTACTATTTTGATGCAGGTAAAAATTGTGTCACAGAAAAGGCATTTCTACAGTCTGACAAGCCATATCAACATATGAAGTTAGAAGTGGAAAAATTAGCATATGTAACATCGGTACAAACAGAGAAAAACACCACCCAGGCAGATGCGGAGGAGGAAACAGTGTCCTGTGTTGAAACGGAAAATGAACTTTACCTACTTCTCAATAATAGTGTGTATAAGATAAATTTAGAAACAAGAGAATTGACCAGACTTGTGGCGAACTTAAAGGATAATTCTTATGTGATAGCTGAAAATATGAAACACATTGCTTGGCAGGAGGAGATGGAGCCTTATCAGTCCAAAACGGTATGTATTTTAAATATTGATACAGGTAAGACTACTTATGCCAAGGCCGGAGCTGGTGAGTATATTTATCCAATGGGATTTATGGATGATGATTTTATTTATGGCGTGGCAAAAGAGGGGGATGTATCCTATGATATAGTAGGAGATACTCTTTTCCCAATGTATAAGCTTTATATTCAGAATGAATTTGGTGAAATTGTGAAGGAATATGAGAGAAACAACCTGTATATTCAGGAAATTTCATTGAGTGGAAATGTTCTTCAATTAAAACGGGTAAAGAAAGATCAGAATGGAATATATACACAGGCAGAGGATGACAACATTACTAATAATAAGGAAGAAGTGATAGAACCAATTGCCATAACAACAGAGATTTCTGAGGTAATGAAGGAAGAAATTTATATTAGATTGGCAAATAAAACTGCCAGTGAAACACCAAAACTTTTAACACCAAAAGAAGTAGTTTTAGATGGCGATAAACGTGTTGTTCCAGAAGTGGATAAAGAAGCAACAGAAAAACAGTATTTAGCATATGGAAAAGGTAAACTGCAGGGTATTTATACTCAGGCATCCGATGCCGTAGCAACAGCCGCAGAGACAAAGGGAACAGCGTTAGACAGCGAGTTTAATTATCTGTGGAAGCGTAATGGAAGAAAGACTTCTACGCAAATTACTGATATTAAAGGTGAAAGGGTATCTAATGGAAAGACTTCATTAGGTATCAGCTTGTCTGCTATGTTAAAGTATGCAGGTGTGACAGCTGATGGGGATGAGTTACTAAGTCAGAATAAGTCTCCAATGAATATTCTTTCTGAAAATATGAAGGGCACTGTTGTGAATCTGACAGGATGTTCTATTGATACGGTACTTTACTATGTAAATGCCGGTATGCCAGTTCTTGCGGTTACTGGTGACAAACAGGGATTATTAATTGTGGGATATGATAATCTGAATATTGTTGTTATGAATCCGGAGAATGGAAGACTGGTGTATAAAATGGGCATGAATGATAGTGTCAGGTATTTTGATGAGAAAGGGAATTATTTTATTAGCTATATTCCAGAGTAGAATTTGGCACAGGGACGTGAAACGCTTTTGACACTTCACCACCATACTGAAAATTTTGTATTTTGAATTTAGAGTAACTATTCAGAACCAGGACAATACAAGCTTGTATTGTCCTGAACTGCACAGTCCGTATGAAAACGTAGTGGCAGCAGGCCAAAATCCATCACCGTAGGTGATTCTGCATGGATTTTTACCTGTTATTATGAATGCAATTCATAATAACATTGGTAACCTATGAGGGTAATGAATAGTTACAATTTAGAAAGGAAAAAATAGACATGGACGAGAGAATTAAGCAGCTT
>JBGVIB010000043.1:0-10960 GCA_045122835.1 Lachnospiraceae bacterium | reverse complement strand
TAAGCAGACAATTACGAGCCGCTTTTAGTGGAGGTGAAATCCACTCCCTAGGGAGACTTAGGCTCGAAGGCTTTCCTGAGAGTCTTAGTCGTACTTGGGAGTTAGTTCACCGGAACGTTGGCATCGGTCTGCGTGGAATATGCCATACCAGCAAGCGGCTCTCCTGCAGTGTAAGTTTGAGTTGCCCCCTGGGAGCCCCTTCCGCCAATTCACGGACGGGTAACGAATATGATACAACAACTACACAAACCAGAATTTTGCCTACCAGTGATACCGATGCAACTCCCCTTCACACTGCATATCACTAAACCCATTCTGTCTCAATGCCTCATACAGCACAATCGCAGCGGAATTGGACAAATTCAGTGACCTGATATCCCCAATCATAGGAATTCGAATGCACTGCTCCGGATGCTTAATGAGAATTTCTTCCGGAATGCCTGCACTTTCTCTTCCAAACATAATGTAAGCATCTTCCTCAAAATTCACCTCTGTATACATATGCTTTGCCTTAGTTGTGGCATAATAGATCTTCGCATTAGGATTCTGTTCCAAGAAGTCTTCATAATCCGCATATCGCTTCACATCTAACTGATCCCAATAATCCATACCGGCACGTTTCAATGCCTTTTCTGTAAGCTGAAATCCCAAGGGCTCAATGAGATGAAGACTGGTTCCTGTTGCCACACAAGTACGCCCTATATTGCCAGTATTGGCAGGAATCTCAGGCTCATGTAATACAATATTTAACTTTGCCATATTATTCTCCTTTTCACTGCTTAGTCAGCATAATTATCCACAAAATAACTCGACCAAATTACTTTAAGCAATTCATCGAGTTATTTCCAAATACTATTTTATTTTTCTTCACGAAGCTTCTGAATAAACCGCTCAATTCTTCCCAAAGCTTCCTTCAGATTCTCCAAAGAATATGCATAAGAAATTCGAACAAATCCCTCACCACAATCTCCAAATGCAGTTCCCGGCACCACCGCTACTTTTTCAGCTTCCAGTAATTTTGTAGCAAATTCCTCTGATGTCATACCAAATTCTTTAATGCAAGGGAACACGTAAAACGCACCAAATGGCTCAAAACATTCTAATCTCATTTCCTTGAAACGGTGCATCAGGTATCTGCGGCGCTGGTTGTATGCCTCCCGCATCATTGCCACATCTTTGTCACCATTCTTCAGTGCAGACACAGCCGCATATTGGGAATTAGTAGGGGCACACATAATAGCAAACTGGTGAATTTTAATCATCTGCTCCATGATAAGTGCAGGTCCACATGCATAACCCAAACGCCATCCTGTCATAGCATAGGATTTAGAAAATCCATTAATTACAATGGTTCTCTCCCTCATCCCTGGCAAAGAAGCAATCGACACATGCTCACCGTTATATGACAATTCAGAATAAATTTCATCAGAAATCACAAAGATATCTTTCTCAATAATTACCTCTGCAATAGCCTCTAAATCCTCTTTTTCCATAATGGCACCTGTTGGATTATTTGGGAATGGTAAAATCAATACCTTTGTCTTAGGTGTAATAGCAGCTAACAATTCCTCTTTTGTTAAACGGAATTCATTCTCTGCTTTTAATTCAATATGTACTGGTACAGCATCTGCCAAAATCGCACATGGAAGGTATGATACGTAACATGGTTCCGGTATCAATACCTCATCCCCTGGATTAATCATAGCACGGAGAGCAAGGTCAATAGCCTCGCTGCCACCTACTGTCACAAGGACTTCTGTTTTTGCATTATATGTCAGACCACATCTGCGTGACAAATACTTGCATATTTCCTGTCTTAGTTCCATCAAACCAGCATTAGAGGTATAAAAGGTTTTTCCCTTTTCTAAGGAATAAATACCTTCATCCCTAATATGCCATGGTGTTTGAAAATCTGGCTCGCCTACACCTAAAGAAATGGCATCCGGCATCTCACTAACTACATCAAAAAATTTACGAATTCCGGAAGGTGCAAGACCTACGGCTTTTTCTGACAATGGATTTCTCACGGTGTAATCACCATCCTCTCATCTTTTGATTTTTCTGCTAATACAGTACCATGGTCTTTGTATTTCTTCAAAACAAAATGAGTAGCAGTACTTAATACAGCATCTAAAGTTGATAACTTATCCGATACGAACTGTGACACTTCACGTAAAGATTTCCCCTCTAATGTTACCAGCAAATCATAAGCACCGGAAATCAGATATACAGACTGCACCTCCGGATAATTGTAAATGCGCTCTGCAATGCTGTCAAATCCCTGACCTCTCTGTGGTGTTACTCTCACCTCAATCAATGCGGTAGTTTTTTCAATAGCAGTTTTCTCCCAGTCAATCATGGTGTGATAGCCACAAATAATGTGCTCCTCTTCCATTGCCTTTAATTCTTTTTCTACCATCTCTTCGTCTACACCAAGAATCACCGCTAATTCTTTCACATCTACACGACTGTTCTTTTCGATAAACATTAAAATCTTTTCTCTCATAGCCAAATCCTCCCTATTATACATGATAAATTTCATCATCTTTTCCCGGTTCTAAATACCGTTTTTCATCCTCATTCCATATTATTCGGTCATTGCCTTCTGTGACTTTTCCAATATAAACAGCATGAATACCTGCTTCTGCTAACTGCTTTATGGTATCATTTCCATTATCACATCCGGCAAGGAGACATCCCCTTGATACGAGTTCGTATGGATTTCTATGTAATGCCTCACAGACTTCAATGGTTTCCTGCCGCACCGGCAGCTTTCGCAAATCGATTTCCAGTCCGACGCCACTGCTTTCCGCAAGCTCCCAGAGTGCGCCAAATATACCGCCCTCTCTGGCTTCCTTCAACATGCTGACGCCAGACTTAATCGCGGCGGCAGCCTCCTTCACCATACAGATATCCTCTATCGTATCTTTTGCCCGCTGTAAAAAGCTTTCTTGAAACCGTTCCTTAAGAACTTCTTCCTGTTCTACCGCCAAAACTGCTGTTCCCTCAATAGCAAGATTACCAATTACAATCACATCCTGTCCTGGCTTTAAGCCGGTAAACTGTGTTGTCTGTCTGCCAATTCCGATAGCCGTAAGCAATGGACGATTTGCATCTGGCTGAATCTGTACCTGTACATCAAAAATATCCATGCCAAGACTATCTGCTGTCTCTTTTGCCTGACGCACCAATAACTTTAGCTTTCGCTCTGTATAATTTTCCGGCAACCAGAGTTGGAGAAATACTCCCAGCGGCTCTCCTCCCTGAACAGAAATGGCATTGGCGGCTGCAACAACACCTAATTTTCCTAAATTTTTTCTTGCATAGCCGATGGAACTCATGGTAACAATCTGTTTTTCTATGCAACCGAGCCGGAGCAGGGTGCTACCTGCACCTGCTCCGGCTCTCTGATATTTGTCGTTCTGGCTTCCATGAAGTTCTTTTAAAATAGATCGGTTGTATATCGTTTCCTGCAAACGTCCTGTTTTCATATCTTCTACCGTTCTTATTTCCCTTTCCTGGATTCTAACACGCCTTTTTAGCAGCTTTTATTATGGAGTAACTGCCTCGGAACCAGTGGCTTGCGCATCAACAGATGGTTGCACCTCCCCACTATTATCAACTGGCACATTGGCATCAGGCACTGGCGTAACATCTGATACCGGTGTATCCGTCGGTGTTTCTTCTGGTGTATCCGTTGGTGTTTCCTCTGGAGCTGGTGTAGGAGTTGCTTCTTCTTTACTTTCATCCTTTTTCTTGCTGTCATCCTTATCAGTTTTATCTTTATCCTTGTCTTTTGAGCTGGTGTCCTTTTTATCGTCCTTATTCTTCTCGTCCTCTTTGTCCTTTTCGTCCTCTTCCTTATCCGTGTAATCCTTACCGGTTGCATCTGACAGAGCACCTAAGGCATCATCCTTCGCTTCGCTATCTTTGCTCTTATACGCAGCAGCAAGGCGTTTTACCAATGCCGCATCACCATTCTTTACTGCAGCCTTCATAGCTTTTACTGCATCTGCATCACTACTCTTAACACCTACAACTATTGTCTGTGGAGATGCCTGGTATGTGCTCTTATTCACTAAAGTGCGCTCTGTCTCTACACCATCTACTGTAACAACCTTATAAAGCTCCGCTACATATCCGGTATGTGCGGATGATGTAGAATAAGTTCCTAATGCCATTGAGGAATCTGTAGTAATCTTTGGATTTCCCGGTTCCTTAGTTTCTACTACCTTAGATTCATATGATACCTTTCGGCTGTCTGTATCTCTTGTTTCCTGACCATAAATGGTAAAATAAATCTTCTTATCAGAAGATGTATATCCCTCAATATAAATTGGTGCTTCTGTGTTATTTTTAAATTTAAAATCTTTATAAGTTCCTGCAATTGCTGCATCTGCTGACGGTTCAACATAAGTTACAATCATGGAGTGGTTATAACGTTCTGTTACCTCTAATTCTGATAACAGTACTGCATTATATAAAGTAGTACTAACCTGACAAATACCGCCACCAAAGCTTTCTACTACCTGACCATTCAGATATGAACCTGCCATATAATATCCATTTTCCTCTGTAAATGGACTTACTGCATTGTATACAGAAAATTCTTCACCTGGATAAAGAATAGCACCATCAATTAATTTTGTTCCGTTTGTAACATTTCCGGAACGATTGCTTCCTGAAGAACTATAACTTGTGCTAAAGCTTCCTAATACATCTTTTACCTTTTCTAATTCTTCTTTTGTTCCACGTGGCTCCTCTGTTGTAACTGTTACTGCATAATATGCATCTTCTCCAGTCCATTCTGTTTCAATGAAATTCTGCAATCCACTTACCGTTGCATCCACATCCACAACAACTCCTGTCTGCCCTTCTGTAATCACAAAAGAACCATTTTGCCGTTTCATTGTTGCATCAACTGCCGGCTGGTTATATTCACCGCACTTTTCATCTAATACGGTTTTGATAGCATCTGCATCCGCCGATAAAACTAAATCATACACCTTAGGTGAATTTTCTAAATCTTTAATTGCCTTGTATCGATCGATTACATTGCCGCTGTAACCAACATATAATGCATCCTCTATATCGTCCAGATTCTTACTATAAATTCCTAATTCTTCACCTGTAACTTCTACATCATTGCCTTCTACATTTAAATTAAATGTTTTCTGGGATGCCTCATCTACCTTAGTCTTTATTACTTCATCTACTTCTTCTACTGTCTTTCCGCTCAGACTGATGTCCTCTAAATATACACCATCCCGAAATACAGTTACTTCTTCCTTTGCCTCTGTTTCTACAGCAGGCAGAAAGAAACATGCACAAGCGGTCAGACCAACCATAAATTTTCCAAATTTTTTCATAAAATACACCTCTTTAATAGAATCACCAGATTGCCGGATTCCTATACTTCCTTTACTATATGAATGCTGGAAGCAACATACCAATCACCATGGCAAATACAATTACAGCTGCAAGGATTCCAGCAAATGTTTTTTTTGTTTTTGGATTATTAAAATTAATCATAATTTCCTATTTCCTTTCTATGAACAATAAATCCGCTTTTAAATTATCGGATAAATAATTGCAAAAAATAATAGTTCTATGTATACTTATTTTCAAAGTTAATTGTAACTATTCAACCAAATACAAGATTGTATTGTTCTGGTTCTAAATAGTTACGTTGATTTTCATAAACAAGCCCTATAGAAAGGAATTATATAATATGTCACCATTTTTTGCAACCACTTTCATCATCCTCTCACTCTGCATTATTATTGGAGTTCTTAAGGCATCCACTACTAAAAAGCAGGAACAACAATTAGCTGCATTTTGGGAAAGGGAACAAACTGCCAACTCTACCAGAAAACAGCCCTTAGATGATCTTGCATTTATTAAGATTCCTCTCGACCAATTGCTCATAGAGGACACCATGGACAATAAAACTTTAACTGATTGCTGTGATACGCTAACAAGGCTGAGCCAGACACAGATTGTAAATGTAAACAACCAGTCCAACACCGATTTGAAGTTAAAATACGGTGCTGCTAATTTCCCAATGCTTGTTGCCTGTGATGAACGCTATATGGAGTTAGTACGTACTCTATATCTATATGGCAAAACATTAGCAGAATGTGGTCTGGATGAAAAAGCAATTTCCGTCTTAGAATATGGCATTTCCATCGGCACAGATGTCAGCAGTCATTATCCACTGCTTGCCTCTCTGTACCGAAAGACGAATCAGGAGGAAAAAATTGTAAACTTAGTAGCTGCTGCCCAAAACTTAGATTCTCTTATGAAAAATTCTATCCTGCGCCTGCTAGAGGAAATGTAACTATCCTCATATTTACCATGAGCAAAGACTACGACAGGCTCTAGAGCGTGTCCCCTAATTGCTTTCTGCAAAATGTGCGTTCCACCGCAAAGTGGGGCGTGCAGATTGCAGGAACGAATTTTATGGTCTGGCTATTTCGAACAAGTCTATTTTAATCAGTTCGGTTTTACCAAAAGATTCCGTGCTTCCTTGTTCAGCGGATTGCGTGCCTGATAATCAAACAGTACCATATAGGTGCCTGGCTCTCCATCCTCCAGCACATTGTATGAAAAGCGTTCTAAGTGTGTCATACGCATCATTTGCTTCTCATCATATTCTGTATACTTTTGTAAATATGCAGGTACTGCTTTCTCCTGCTTATAAAATGCTCTTGCCTTCTCTTTCCAGGAAGCCGCATCCGGTGCCCAAAAAGGGCGGCTTTTCACTTTTTCCCGAAGGTACAAGTCATATAATAGGAAGTCTTTCAGCATTAGATAAGTTTCTAGGAATCGTTCCTCCATAAACCCTAACAATATTTCATAACGCTCCATTCGGGAATGGCTTACATTGTCTAACTTCTTTATCTGGTAATAGCCTGCTAACTCCTTATAAAAATCATAAGGATTCTCATACTCTTTGCAAATCCGTTCAACAACATGGGTAAATTGTCCACTATTATAATAATTTTCTACCATTTCCTCCACAGCTTTTAATTCTACCACATCTTCATAGGATAACCACCTGGTAAATAATACCTCATAAGGCGGACGGCTTGTATATACAATATCATATTCATCTTTTCTGACATACATGTCTGCTCCCTTTAATACCTTTAAAAATCCTAATTGAAGCTGTTCCGGTTTCGCCTTATACACATCTGCAAAGGACTTTTTAAAACTTTCTAAGTCTTCATATGGAAGACCGGCAATCAGGTCCAGATGTAAATGTATATTTTGGCATTTGTGTATATATTCCGCATTTTCCCAAATTTTATGTAAATTTGTTTTTCTTTGGATGGCTTGTAATGTTTTTTCATTGGTAGTCTGTACTCCCACTTCTAGTTGCACTAGTCCCGGCCGCATAGCAGATAGCAATTCTAATTCTTCCTGAGTCAAAAGGTCCGCTGCCACTTCAAAATGGAAATTTGTAATACCATTATCATGGTCTGAAATATATTTCCAGATTGCCATTGCATGGTCTTTTCTGGCATTAAAGGTTCTGTCAACAAATTTTACCTGAGGTACTTTATGGTCAATAAAAAATTGCAGTTCTTTTTCTACCAAAGAGAGACTGCGGAACCGTACTCGCTTATCAATGGATGAAAGACAGTAACTGCAACGGAAGGGGCAGCCTCTGCTGCTTTCATAATAGATAATACGATTTTCAAATTCTTCTAAATCTTCATAGCAGAATGGAATATCATCTAGATTCATAAGTCCTGCTGATTCAGACTTGTGAATGGAACCATCCGGCTCTCTATATGCGATTCCTGACAGGTTTTGGATACTTTTGTTTTCCTGATAAGCCTTACAAAGCTCTGTAAATGTGGATTCCCCTTCTCCACATATGATTCCGGTTACTTCCGGGTGTGCCTGCAGGTAAGTTTCCGCCTGATAGGAAACCTCCGGACCGCCAAGCCAGATTGGCACTTCCGGGCAGACTTTATGAAAGTCGGCAAGCAATTGTTCTACTTGGGTAATGTTCCATATATAACAGGATACAGCTAACAAATCCGGCTTACGCTTGTATAAGTCCTGCAAGATGCTGTCTAAAGTCTGGTTGATAGTGTATTCGGCGATAGATGTATCTACTCCTTTGGATTTGGCGTAGGTTCTTAGTGAGTAAACAGCTAAGTTTGAATGAATGTATTTGGCGTTCATTGCCATTAATAGGATGTTCATGTTGTGTCTCCTTGCTTCGTAGTTGCTCATTGCGTGTGAAATACTATATGTCCGTAAATTGTCTGTACCTATATCTGTATAAACAATTCACTACCTTATTGAAGGTTCGTAGATGACTATATAATAATTGAATAGAAATAGTATAGCAGAGTTTAACGATTTAGGCTATACTAGTATAGTGTCTTCAAAATAACACATAGAAAGGACCGTTACTATGAATCAAGATTTTCTATCATATATAAAAGAAACATATCCCACGCTTAAAAATGAATTAGTTGAGATTTATCAACATTTGCATAGGCATCCGGAGCGAAGTATGCAGGAATACGAGACTACTGCTTACGTGAAATCTTATCTAATTGATTTAGGTTGTGAAATTATGGAGCCAGAACCGGAAACAGGAGTGGTGGCTATTTTGCGCGGGAAAAGTGAGTCGCCTTGTGTGGCCCTTCGGGCGGATATGGATGCTCTGCCTATTCAGGAGGAAAGTGGTGTGGACTATGCATCTCTCGTCCCTGGCACGATGCACGCCTGTGGGCATGATATTCATATGACATGCCTGTTGGGAGCTGCAAAGCTGTTAGCTCCTCTTAAAGGAAAATTGCATGGTACAGTTAAACTTATTTTCCAGCCTGGCGAAGAAGGGTATCTTGGAGCAAGATATATGATGAAAGCAGGTGCTTTTGAAAATCCAAAGGTGGATGCGGTATTTGGTCTACATAATTCTCCTGATGTACCTCTTGGCAGTGTTGGCTTGAAAAATGGGCCTTTGATGGCTGCAGTACATCGTTTCTACATTACGCTCCGTGGCAAGGGTGGGCATGGTGCCATCCCACATAGAAATATTGACCCAATTCCTGCCGGTGCTGCGATTATTCAATCTTTACAGACGCTGGTAAGCCGGGAAACGGACCCGTTAAAGTCTTGTGTCGTTTCTATCTGCAGTCTCCATGCCGGAGACGGACTTACTTTTAATGTGACACCAGAAACATTGACTATGGCAGGCACTTGCCGCTGTTATGATAAGGATATCGAAAACGAATTGGAAAATCGTATTCGCTGTATTGTAGAAAATTCGGCTGCTGCTTACCAGCTTACTGGGGAATTAGAGTATCATGTCGACCACAGAGCCGTTATTAATGACAGCCATTTATATCAAACTTCCTGCCATGCACTGGACTGTATGGATATTCCATATATGGAGCCAATTCCCTCCACTGCTGGTGAGGATTTTAGCGAATATATTGACAAAGCTCCTATATTCTTATTCTGGCTCGGTATCCGCAACGAAGAAACCGGCTGCACCTATCCATGGCACAGCCCTTTCTTTAAAGCCGATATGGAATGCCTGCCAATTGGGGCAGCTGTGTATGCGGCTAGCGCAATTTATTACACTTGATTTAATGATATAATCTTACAGCCCAATTAGCAAAAGACTTTCTTTCCGTTATCTGTCAGCCTCATATTGAATATTGATCCCATGAAAACATTAGCGCCAAGCTGTAAGAAAAACAAAGCCGCCCAAAGTTATCATTAACTAACTTTGGGCGGCTTTGTAATCATTTTTCTTATTTCTTAATTATTACCTTTGAGCTAACTCCTTTGCTTTTTAGGATTTTCTTATATGTCTTTAATTTGCTGCCTGGTACCTTTATAGTTGCTTTCGAATAAATACCTTTAAACGCTTTGCTTCCCACTTTTTTACTGGTCAGCTTTTTCGTTTTAACAGTAATCGTCTTCAGCTTCTTACAACCATAAAATGCCTGCGAACTAATCTTTGTTACTTTAGAAGGTATCGTAATCTTTGTCAGCTTAGTACAGTTATAAAACGCCTGCTTGCCAATCGTTATCAACTTCGATGGCATTGCAACACTTGTTAAGCTGCTACATTTATAAAATGCCTGTGTTCCAATTGTTGTCAGCTTCGATGGCATTGCAACACTTGTTAAACTGGTACATTTATAAAATGCCTGTGTTCCGATTGTCGTTACATTCTTCCCTATCACAATTGTTTTTACATTCCTGTTGTTTCTGAATGCACCTTTTGCAACAGAAGTTACCTTGTACTGATTTCCATTAATTTCTACAATATCTGGTATTACTATTACAGTCGCTTTTGCAGCAGATATGACATATTCCACCGTCTTGTTCTTAGTTCCATTCTGTGTAATGCGGAAAGTAGCCTTTGACAAGGAATCGGTTACGCTGTCACCTGTCTGTAATTTTGCATTACTTATTGTGATAGATACTGTTGTATTTGTTGTAACAACTGATGGTGCTAATGTTGGTGTTGGCGTTTCTGTTGGCACTGCCGGTGTTGAATTCGGTGTCGCTGTCGGGGTCGCTGTCGACGTTGGTGTCGGCGTTGGCGTCGCTGTCGGTGTTGCCGTCGGCGTTGCCATTGGCGTCGGGGTCGGCGTTGGTGTCGGCGTTGGTGTCGGCGTTGCCGTTGGCGTCGCTGTCGGGGTTGCCGTCGGCGTCACTGTCGGCGTTGCTGTAGGCGTAGCTGTCGGCGTTGCCGTTGGCGTCGCTGTCGGTGTTGCCGTCGGCGTTGCCGTTGGCGTCGCTGTCGGCGTTGCCGTTGGCGTCGCTGTCGGCGTTGCCGTCGGCGTCGCTGTCGGCGTTGCCGTTGGTGTCGCTGTCGGCGTTGCCGTCACTGTCGGCGTTGCCGTTGGCGTCGCTGTCGGGGTTGCCGTCGGCGTTGCCGTTGGCGTCGCTGTCGGCGTTGCCGTTGGTGTAG
>JBGVIB010000042.1:0-8865 GCA_045122835.1 Lachnospiraceae bacterium | reverse complement strand
GACACATGCTTATTAATATTCTCAGTGATTCAGTCACTGTTTGGATACGAAAGGCTCATTATGGTGGTTAAATGCCAAATATGTGCTTGACCAAATCAGTGATTATCCCTGTGCAATTTAACGCATTACAGCCCATAATGCTTGATTTGCGAAACATTGAGGTAAGTGTAGCCACAATTCATACCTTTGATATACAGCCGGTTGCAGGCGAAGCAACTTCCTAAGCAGACAATTCACGAGCCGCTTTTAGTGGAGGTGAAATCCACTCCCTAGAGCGTGTCCGCAAATTGTTTTCTGCAAGATGTGCGTTCCACTTTGTGGGGAATTTGATATAAATTTAGTATGCGTAGTGGGCTACGTGTGCTAATTTTATATCAAATTCTACCGCAAAGTGGGGCGTGCAGATTGCTGGAATGAATTTGGGGACACGCTCTAGGGAGACTTAGGCATGAGGGCCACACCCCGAATGTTTTAGTCGGACGAGGCTAATTTATTAGCCTTTAGGAGATTAGTTCACCGGAACGTTGGCTTCGGTCTGCGTGGAATATGCCATGCCAGCAAGCGGCTCACCTGCAGTATAAGTCTGAGTTGCCTCTGTGAGCCTCTTCCGCCAATTCACGGACGGGTAACGAATATGATACAACAATTACACAAACCATAATTTTTCTACTACATAGATGCGAAGCCTCCCCTGTATCTACATCACATAATCGCACCATCTACCTTCATGAACTCTCTGAATAGATGAGCAGAAAATGAGGTTTCATTTACAATATTTTCACGTCTTCGTTTCTTTACGTTGGATTATAGAGTGGATTTACTTTTACTGCAGCTGCCCCAATCTTTCTTCCACCTGCTCCATCATCTGTGTATATTTCGCAAGCTTCTCCTTCTCCTCTGCAATCTTAGCTTCCGGAGCCTTGCTGATAAATTTCTCGTTGCTTAACATACCGTTTACACGGGCAAGCTCTTTTGTCAAGCGGTCTTTCTCTTTCGTCAGACGCTCAATTTCCTTCTCAATATCTACCAGGTCTGCAAATGGCATGTAGATAACTGCATCTGCAATCACTGAAGATACTGCATCCTCTGCAATGCCTGCCTTATCTTCCTGTACCAAAACCTCAGATGCATAGGCCAATGTTCCAAAGAAAACTGCACTGTCATTGAAAATAGTTCTTACCTTTTCATTACTAGATACTACATATACAGTAGCCTTTTTTGAAGGTGGAACATTCATTTCTGCACGAAGGTTACGAATGTTACGCACTGCATCTTTAATCAGTTCTACCGCTTCTACTGTGTTCTTATCATCTAACACTTCCTCATATACCGGCCATTCTGAAATCATAATAGATTCTTCTTCGTCCTGTAACGTACAGAAAATTTCCTCTGTTACAAATGGCATATATGGATGAAGTAATTTTAAGGATTTTACTAATACTTCTTTTAATGTATAAAGTGCTGCATTCTGTGACGCCTCATCATCTGTATTGTACAGACGTGGTTTTACCATTTCAATGTACCAGTCACAAAGTTCTTCCCAAATGAAATCATAAATTTTCTGGGCAGCAATACCTAAATCATAGTTATCCATATTTTCAGTAACTTCTTTGATAACAGTATTTACCTTTGCACGAATCCATTTATCTGCAATCGTAAGCTCACTGTCAGCCGGCTTACGCAATGTCTTGCCTTCCATGTTCATCATAATGAAACGTGACGCATTCCATACTTTGTTTGCAAAGTTACGGTTGGCTTCTACTCTTTCTAAATAGAAACGCATATCATTTCCCGGTGCGTTACCTGTAATTAAAGTAAAGCGCAATGCATCTGCACCGTACTGGTCAATAATCTCTAACGGATCAATGCCATTTCCTAAAGATTTACTCATCTTTCTACCCTGTGAGTCACGAACCAGACCGTGAATAAGAACCGTATCGAATGGTGTCTTTCCTGTCTGCTCAATACCAGAGAAAATCATTCTCATAACCCAGAATGGGATAATATCATATCCGGTTACCAATGTATTGGTTGGGTAGAAGTGCTTAAATTCTTCTGTTTCTTCCGGCCAGCCTAATGTGGAGAATGGCCACAATGCAGAGCTGAACCAGGTATCTAAGGTATCCGGGTCCTGACGCATGGTCTTACCACATTTTGGACAATTGCAGGAAGCTTCCTTGGTTACTACCATTTCACCACAGTCATCACAATAAAACGCCGGTATCTGGTGTCCCCACCATAATTGTCTGGAAATACACCAGTCACGGATATTTTCTAACCAGTGGAAATATGTCTTTTCAAAATGAGATGGGATAAAACGTGTCTCATTATTCTTTACTGCATCAATTGCAGGACCTGCAAGTGGCTTCATTTTTACAAACCACTGCTTAGATACTCTAGGCTCGATTGTGGTTCCACAACGGTAGCAGGTTCCTACATTATGGCTGTAATCTTCAATTTTAACTAATGCGCCTTCTTCCTCTAAATCCTTTACGATTGCTTTTCTTGCCTCGTAACGATCCATGCCTGCATACTTTGGATAATCCTCTGTAATCTTTGCATCTTCTGTCATTACATTTACGATTGGTAAATTATGGCGAAGTCCTACTTCAAAGTCGTTCGGGTCATGGGCTGGTGTAATCTTAACCACACCGGTTCCAAAATCCATTTCTACATACTCATCTGCAACGATTGGTATTTCTCTGTGTACTAATGGAAGAATTAAAGTCTTTCCAATCATGTCTTTGTAACGTTCATCATTTGGATTTACAGCTACAGCGGTATCACCAAGTAAGGTTTCCGGTCTTGTGGTTGCTAAGTTGATATAGCCACTTCCATCTTTTAATGGGTAGCGTAAATGCCAGAAATGTCCTGCCTGATCTTCATATTCTACTTCCGCGTCAGAGATTGAAGTACGGCAGTGCGGACACCAGTTGATGATTCTCTCACCACGGTAAATCAGTCCTTTGTCGTACAAACGGGTAAACACTTCTTTAACAGCCTTTGAACAGCCTTCGTCCATGGTAAAACGCTCTCTGTCCCAGTCACAGGAGGAACCGATTTTTTTCAGCTGTGATACAATATTTCCGCCATATTCTTCTTTCCATTTCCATGCACGCTCTAAGAATTTCTCACGTCCGATATCTTCCTTTGTGATTCCTTCTTCTCTCATGGCTGCTACAATCTTTGCTTCTGTTGCAATGGAGGCATGGTCTGTTCCTGGTACCCATAATGCATTAAAACCCTGCATTCTCTTGTAACGGATTAAAATATCCTGCAGGGTGTTGTCTAATGCATGTCCCATGTGAAGCTTACCGGTAATATTTGGTGGCGGCATCATAATGGTAAATGGTTTCTTTGTCTTATCTACCTCTGCATGAAAATATTTGTTGTCTGTCCATTTTCTGTACAGTCTGTCTTCAATATCTTTTGGACTGTAGGTCTTTGCTAATTCTTTGCTCATAGTTATTTCCTTTCTGCTTTTTAATATATAGATGATTGTTAAGGTGTTATCCATCTGAATTCAAATAAGAAAATTTCACCACTTTATTGAATACTTACAACTAAAAAAGCCCTCTGCCTTCTGCCTAAACAGAAAGCAAAGGGCGAATGTCTCGCGGTACCACCTTTTCTTGTATGAACATTCATATTTGAATACTCATATATCTCACATCGTCAAATTAACGAATATCCTGTAACGTGGATAAAACGTGGCAATCTACTAGTACATTATAAATTTCAACTGCCCGGTTCAAAAGCTACCTTCCATGTCTCCTGCAATAAGAAGTCTTTCAGCCGTATAATACGAACTTCTCTCTCTGAAAAGGGAATTCCATGTACTCCTCTTTATCGTTACCTTTGTCTTTTTCTCATGATAGCGGTTTTGTGGCTATTTGTCAATATGGGAATTTCTAAAAATCAGCCCCATCGCTGCCGCCGAAGTCTCCGCTGTCAAAACTGCCTCCTGAGCTTCCACCACTATCGTTATCATCACTTCTTCTTGTTTTTCTTACTTCTTCTCTGATAAAAATATCTCTATGACCTAACAGCTTTGCTCTTCCCGTTCGGTATACTTCGCTGCTTGTTGTATTACTGTCTGTTCCCCCTAAATATTTCACTAACAGGAACGTAATCAGTGATGCACATCCTAATGAGATCAGAATTTTCAAAAAAAATGCTATAACATCTATGCCACCTTCTGATGATGTATCATCACTGTAACCATCATCATACAGTTCTTCTTCATTATGCTCTCCATAATATGGACCTTCTTCTTCCTCATCATAACCAACACTGTCTAAAGCATCCACGATATTTTCAATATACACAGAACATCCATCAAAATACTGCTCCGATTTTAAATATGATGCCACATTATCATCAAAATCATTTAATAGACTGTCCGGAACCCAGTCATTTCCCGTTCCGGCTGAAAGAATAAATACTTTTCTGTCTTCCATATCAATAAGCAACAAAAATCCATTGGTATATCCTGCGTCTATATAGTAATTTGAAGCATAATCTTTGAAATAATACCCTTCCATATCGTCTGCGGTAACAATTGCAATATCCAAGTCATACATGTCAGAATATTCCACGCACATACTGTCTAAGGTTTCTTCTTCCTCATCCGTCAGTAAATCTGCTTTGTCTTCCACATACTGGCTTGCTTCAGCCTGCACTTTCATTCCTGTCAATGACACAGATGCAACAGCAAAAGCAAAAACCATAACAACTAACAATTTATGTAACTTATTTCTCACAACCACACCTCTCTCTTAGTACAAAAAGAATCCACTCAAAATGAAACACATTAAAAATGTAACTGCAAATGTCACTCCAATTTTCAATTTTGATTTTGGAAATGAACCAATTACTTTTCCTGTCTGCCCATTTATAAATATAGGAAAATTTTTGTTGTTATATCGTAATTCTGTAACCCAGACCGGAAAAAGTGCTGAATTGCTTTCTGTCACAGTGGCATCTATATTTCCTCCGATTCTTATAACAGTATCATAACCATGAATGGTATTTCGCAATTCTTCATCCACGAATTTATTCATCTTTCCTCTTGCTATACTCTCCCCGGTTTGTCGGTTCACATCATATCGGTCCGCTTTAAATCCCATTAAATAATTGAATTCAAAAGGTGTCAGTGCCCGATAATCATAAGGCTCCAAATCATAAGATATCTGATCATCCATTGCCTTCAGACCATCACTTGGAATCTTATCATATTTTACACTAACTTCTCGCATAACGTTATAATATCTGGTTACCGTATAATCATATTCAGAATCTGAATGATGCCGTATGGTTCTACAATCATATTCGCCAAATCCGTAAGCATCAAAATCAAACATCCAATATGGTACGTAAGTTCCATGCAGATGCTCTATCGATGTTGCCAGGACTCTCTTGCCTGGTCCAAATTTATTTTTCTTTAAACGCTCCCGTAAAATATCTTCCGCCTTTCTTTTTGAAATAAAAAATGGAATTACCACATCCGGCTTATAGTCTCCTTTTGCCTGTGTTCCTATCACATTAGGACTATGACAATATGGACAGGATACTGCCATTGTCGTGGGTGCTGGAATTTCTAAGTTACCACCACATACAATGCAGCGATTTATATCCTCTCCATCCTTATGCACCGATGTATCAGATGGCTTCACCTCTGTTTCGCAGTGCTCACAGAATAATTTCTGCTTCTCTGGACTAAATACCATGGAACTGCCACAGTTTGGGCACTTACTTGTGTAATTCATCCATGTTACCCCCTTGTTCTTTTAGTATTACCATATTCATCCTTTTGTGATTTTAACATAGATTCGAGTAATTTACTAGAAATTTGACAATATTTATGACAGTATAAAAAAAGAACCCCATACCAGCTCTCTGCCAGTACAGAATTCTTTCATAAACACAATCTTTATTTTTTCATCTTAGGTTCAAAGACAAGGGCCGCTAAGTATCCAAATAACAGTGCTGCGCTGATTCCTACTGCGCTGGACGTGAAGCCTCCCATAAAGATACCGATGAAACCATTTTCATCTACTGCCTTCTGAACGCCTGTCCACAATACATTTCCAAAGCCAAGCAACGGCACACTGGCGCCCGCTCCGGCAAATTCTTGTAGCGGCTTGAATATCTGCAAGGCTCCTAATACAGCTCCTGTACATACCAGCAACACCATGATTCTTCCCGGCATCAGCTTAGTTTTCTCCATAAGAATCTGCACCAGTGCACAAATAAGTCCACCAACCCAGAATGCATTTACATAATCCATAGCATATTCCTCCATATGGTTAGTATGCGCTGTTGCGTTTTCTTTATGCACAATACATTCATATTCTATAAGGTGTTTGAAAACCATATTTTACACGTTTTGTTTTTTTACAGAAACTGTATATTACACCATAATCTTAGTCACATATTTATTCAAATCATAATCTCTCGAAACACCATCATCCATGTAATACTGGTAGCTGCCACCTTCTGTATAACCAATGAAAGCAAGATTTTCAAAGTCTAAGTCTGCTACCCGGTTTGCTGTCTGACATAATGGAAGTACTTTTCCCTTGCGGATATAGAATACTACTTCCTCAATATCTACTTCTACAAAGTGATAGCCTTTGTCTAACACCTTTGTTAATAATTCGCCATCTTTTGTAAGACGAACTAACATCATTTCTTCTGGCAGGTATACCGTTCTTCCTGTTGCATTCTGCTCGTAAATAGGGGCAATCATCAGGCTATCACCTACTAAAAGCTGATCTTCCACATGCTTTGCCTGCTTGTCATCCGGGTAAGCAAATGCAAATGGAACGTACATCATATCATCATTTAATACCGCTTTCATATATTCACTGTAAAGATATGGAATCAAGCGGTAACGGAATTTTGTCATATTGCGGAATGCTGCAATATTTTCAAACTGGTAAAATTCCTGCTCTCTTGTTCCTAATGCAGAGTGGTTACGCATTAATGGTGTAAAGATACCAAGTGCTAACCAGCGTAGCATTAAATCCTCTGTACAGTGTGTGCCAAATCCACCCATATCAGCACCCATATACATGAAACCACACATGTTAAGAGAAGGCATCATTCTCAAGTGCAATAGAATATGTGACCACCAGGACATATTATCTCCCATCCAGACACCACCGTAACGATGGGCTCCAATGTAAGATGCTCTAGAGAACATTAAGGTTCTTTTCTCTGGTCTTAAATCCTCGAACGCTTCCCCCGCAGCTCTTGTCATCATATATCCATAAATATTGTGAACCTTATCATGGCAAACCTGCTTTCCATCAATATTGTGATAGAAAGAAGAATAGTCCTTTGGACTGTTTTTCACACCATTTAATACATCGCTTAATTTGAAGAAATCATACACTCCTAAATTTCTGTCCTCAATGCTCTGGAAGAAATCAAGTGCCTCATTTAAGCCTTTTTCAGAATAGAAAATAGCCGGTTCATTCATATCATTCCAGAAGCCTTCCATTCCCATATCAGTAAGCACTTTGTATTTGTGGCCAAACCACTCTCTTGCTTCTTTGTTGCAGAAATCCGGGAAATGAACTTTTCCAGGCCATACAGCACCAACAAAATTTTCGCCGTCAGCTTCCTTACAGAAATATCCTTTTTCCACGCCCTCCTCGTAAATATCATAGCCATCTTCAATCTTTACTCCGGCATCAATAATCGGAATTAAACGGATGTTATCTTCCTTTAATTCATCAGAAAGGCCTTTTAAATCCGGGAATCTTTCCTTATCCACTGTAAAATCTTTAAATCGTTCCATATAATCAATATCTAAATATACGGTATCTAATGGAATGTCAATCTCCTCGTAACGTTCTACTACATTACGAATATCGCTTTCATTCATGTAGCCCCATCTTGACTGCTGATAACCAAAGGCCCAGATTGGTGCAATAAAGCTTCTACCAATAGCATGTCTGAACTTCTTAACGATTTCTAATAAACTATTTCCTTCCACAATGTAAACATCAACATCAGTAGCTGTTGTGATTTCCATTACATTTGTTTTTGTGTAACCAATATCAAATACCGCCTTTGCAGGTGTATCAAAAAACACACCAAAACGCTCTTTACCATCTACTACCAGAAAGTTATGTGCTGCATACAATGAATTTTTTTCTTCACTGTGTACCGGATCATCGGCACAATCATTGATATACTTCCAGCCGCGCTTATTGATTCCTCTAACTTGTTCGCCAAGACCGTAAACAGCTGTTTCTTTATCCATCTCATAAGTAAAAACAATTGATTCTTCTGTCTTCTTTACAGAAAATTCCTTTAATTCGCCAGTAGCTGTTTCTACTGCTTCTACCACTGCATCTGTAGCAATTACATTTCCATACTGATAACGTTTCATTTGTTTACTCCTTCCGTTCCTCATACAATAAGGTTCCACTAACTATTTTGTTCCCTCACAATTCAGTTCTGAATAGTTCCTATTTGTAACTCGATACTGACATAATATCTCATTAGATAAATAAAAACTTGCATATTTTTTTCTAAAACTTGTACTATTTCTACTTCGTAATCTTTTTTGCCCGATTCAAAATATAGTATGTCACAAGTTCCTGCTCTGACCTAGAAAATTCTGCTGGCAGAACCCTTTCTACATTATATCAAAATCCTCTGCTTCATTCAATATGTTACAGCACCTGCACACATATTCTAAGATTTCTTGTAACTATTCAGAACCAGGACAATACAATCTTGTATTGTGCTGAACTGCACAGTCCGTATGAAAACGTAGTGGCAGCAGGCCAAAATCCATCACCGTAGGTGATTCTGCATGGATTTTGGCCTGTTATTATGAATGCAATT
>JBGVIB010000041.1:0-2845 GCA_045122835.1 Lachnospiraceae bacterium | reverse complement strand
GGATATACAGATGTCCGGCAAAAACGGTATGGAAACAGCCAGAGAACTTCGTAAGAAGGACAAAAGCGTGATACTTATTTTTGTGACTGCTGTGGAGGAGTATGTATTTCAGGCGTTTGATGTAGGTGCATTTAACTATATTGTGAAGCCGATTGATGATGAAAAATTTAAGGACGTACTTCTAAGAGCCGTAGAGGAATTGAGTATAAGGGGCAGGGAGGTACGAGAGCCGGAAGCAAGTTATGTGATGATCAACAATGGCGGGGTTCACACAAAGGTAATGATAGAGGATATTGTTTATGCAGAGGTGTTCAACCGTAAGGTGGTTATTCATAAGCTGGATGACGAAATAGAATACTATGGAAAAATGTCTGACCTTGAGGCGGTGGCAGGGGACAGCTTCTTTAGACCGCACAGGGCATATCTTGTGAATTTTAAATATGTGGAAAAATACGATGCCACTACCATTTATCTGGAAAAGGGAACTGCTCTTATGGCAAAGCAGAATTACCCGGATTTTGTAAAGAAATATATGAAGTACAACCAGAGGAAAGGATAGTTCTAAATGGAAAATATAGAAACTTATTGGGAGATAGCCAACAGAACAGTCGCTGTCATCAACATAATTGTGGAAGGATTTTTAGTTTACGGGTTCGTAAAACCATTTATCAGTAAAAAATCATATGGTGTGGGGCTTAGTTATTCTGTTGCAATGCTGATATTTTATTTTGTGCCACAGGAGCTGTCCTACCCGTATCTGTTGGGGATTTTAGTAGCTTGGATTACGATGTGCCTGACAGAGAGAAAAAAGATTAAGCAGAAAATATTTTTAGCGATTTCCATGTACCTGATTCGTTGGATGGTTTATGGCGTGACATTGGTACTTCGGGATATTCTGTTTGCCCTGTTTATTAACACACCGTATATGTTTACGGAACCGGTAAAGCAACTGATAGCATATATTGTTGTGGAACTGATTTATTATGGTGTTGCCATAGTCACCATGTGGCTTGTAATTCGGCTGATTCATAAGGTGTATGTGCATAAAAAAGAGGATATATCAGGGAAAGAACTGATACTGCTCTTTGCTACACTTCTAACGGTAATGGTAGGATATTTTACATTTAATTTCTTCTCCAATGTGTATGTGGAAGATACGGGAAATTATGTGTGGAATGTTCATCCGGGATACACCTTTTTACGGGTAACTTATCAGATCGTTTCTTTTGCGGCTGTACTGATTGCAGTTATCATATATCAGAGAATAAAGGAAAAACAGCGGGAAGATAATAGGAATTCGCTATTGGCAGAGCAGATAGAAGCTACAAAGCAGCACATCAGCGAAGTGGAAAAGCTGTATGGGGATATTCGGGCATTAAAGCATGATATGGGCAATCATATCACAGTTTTAGAAAATCTTATGATGAAGAATGAAAGGTCGGAGTGTGAAAAGTATCTGTCTGAGCTAAAGTCGGCATGGAGCGAGAGTGTGGCAGAAATTAAGACCGGAAACCCTGTTACAGATGTGATTCTGATGCAGAAGCAGAAGGAAGCAGAGGAAAAAGGAATTGATTTTAAGTGCGAGTTTATGTATTCAACGGACACAGGAATCAATGCCTTTGATGTCAGCGTTATATTAAACAATGCCATTACCAATGCCTTTGAAGGGGTAAATGGTTGTAAAAATCCGTATGTTTCCATATCTGCCTATCGTAAGAAAAATGCGTATATGCTGGAAGTGACAAACTGTATCAGTAAAAGAGTAGAGATAGATGATGAAACGGGACTACCGGAAACCACTAAAAAGAATAAGGGCAGTCATGGTTATGGACTTGCCAATATCCGTAAAGTGGCTCAGAAATATTATGGAGATATAGATATAACGCAGGATAACAACAGTTTTACATTAACGGTTATGTTGATGGTGGAATAAGAAATAAGGGACACAATTTTGTACGAAAGGGTATGGATTGTGTCTTTTATTTTGCAACCTTGGTTGCATGTTCACAACATAAAAAGGTCGGTTCACAACAAGTCTATTTAGTATGAAGTTTTATATTCCGAAATAGGAAATAGCAGAGGTATCTGTGTATAGAGAAACGGATTTCTAATCAATAAAATTCAATGGAGAAAAACCTCTGCTCGCAGAGGGCTCGCATTTTCCTTCGGAAAACAAGGAGGTTAGCGTATGGCAGTAAAGGGAATCGGAAGTAATTATTTATATCCGGTACAAAATGATTACAAGTCTGATTCAAAAACAGATGACACAAAAAATGCTGTTTCACAAACTGCGGTGCAGAAAGAAGGAGTAAGTTACGAAAAGACAATACCGGATTCTGTATCAGCAGGTCTTGAGTATATTCAAGGGTTGGAAAAGCAAAATAGTGGAACAAAGTTTTTTGTGGGAACAGTCAGTTATGGACGTTACTTTGGTAATTCATCAGATACAAATTTTGCAGTTAATCCAAAGTTCTTAGACAAGCTGGGAAAAGATGAAGCTACAAGAAAGCAATTTGCAGAAGATGTAAAATACCTAGTTGATTTTTCTAAGAGATTCAGAGAACAACAGGTTGCCCAGGGACGGGAAATTGTAAGTCAGGGATGGTTCTGTGATGAAAATGGTAATTGGGGCGGATGGACAATTAGCAGACCTACAAACCAATCTTCCGTATTGCAGGACATGACCGATAATGCTGAGAAAATCCGTCAGGAGAAACTTGAGGAGCGAAAAAAAGCGGAAGCAGAACTTAGGGAGCATTTCGGTGACCGTTTCAAAGGATTTCATGTGAAATGGTTGGAAGAAGATGCAAAAACTGAAGAAACGACAGAAGCAGAAGATACAGAG
>JBGVIB010000040.1:0-17120 GCA_045122835.1 Lachnospiraceae bacterium | reverse complement strand
GCTATTTCGTAACTATGAGGGTACTGAATAGTTACGCTGTTTCGTACAATGTGGATACGGTACGGAATAATTATACAAAACAAAAATAGAAAGTTAAGAGTTAGCTATGAAAAAACGAGAACATAGAATCAGTAAGGTATTGCCGGGCAGTATCGCAGAAGAATTAGAGATCGAACCAGGGGATCGTCTGCTTTCTATTAATGGAAGTGAGATAGAGGATGTATTTGATTACCGTTTTCTTGTTAATGATGAATATTTAGAATTATTAGTACAAAAACCAAACGGTGAAGAATGGGAATTAGAAATCGAGAAAGACTATAATGAGGAGTTGGGAATCGAATTTGAAAATGGTCTGATGGATGAATACCGTTCCTGTCACAATAAGTGCATTTTCTGCTTTATCGACCAGATGCCAAAAGGAATGCGGGAAACCTTATATTTTAAAGATGATGATTCCAGATTGTCCTTTTTGCAGGGGAATTATGTGACACTTACTAATATGTCTGACCATGATATTGATAGAATTATCCGGTACCATTTAGAGCCTATTAATGTGTCATTCCAGACAATGAATCCTGAGCTTCGCTGTAAGATGCTGCATAACCGGTTTGCCGGAGATGCGTTAAAGAAGGTAGACCAGCTATATGAAGCAGGGATAGAGATGAATGGTCAGATTGTTCTATGTAAAGGTGTAAATGATGGAAAAGAATTAGAATATTCCATTCAGAAGATGTCAGAATACATTCCTTATTTGAAAAGTGTGTCAGTTGTGCCGGTAGGACTGTCAAAGTATCGTGAAGGACTATATCCCTTAGAACCCTTTACAAGGGAAGATGCCATGGAAGTCCTTGCCATGATACACAAATGGCAGGATAAGTTGTATAAAGAGCATGGAACTCATTTCATACATGCTGGAGACGAATGGTATCTGATGGCAGACATGCCCCTTCCGGAGGAAGACAATTATGATGGATATCTCCAGTATGAAAATGGTGTGGGTATGGTTCGCTATCTTCAGGATACATTTGAGGAAGAATTAGCATCAATATCCGGAGATGACAGGGTAAAAGAATGTTCTGTAATTTGCGGAACTTTGATAGGAGATACCATGAAAACTCTCATGGCGAAGATAGAACAAAAGTTTCCGGATGTAACAATTCATGTTTATCCCATTGTGAATGAATTCTTTGGGGAACGAATTACAGTGAGTGGATTGCTGACGGGGCAGGATATTATAAAGCAGTTAAAGGGCAAGCCTTTAGGAGAGGGCCTGTATTTGCCGGAAAATATGCTACGCATAGGAGAACCGGTTTTTCTGGATGATGTTACAGTAGAAGAAATGGAAAAGACTTTACAAGTACCGCTTCATATTGTAAAATCCAGTGGACAGGGTCTGGTACAAATGATGATACAGACAAGTGAGAAAGGAAATAATGACTATGAGTAAGCCAATCGTAGCAGTGGTAGGAAGACCAAATGTAGGAAAATCCACACTGTTTAATGTATTAGCAGGAGAGAGAATTTCAATTGTAAAAGATACACCAGGTATTACAAGAGATAGAATTTATGCAGATGTGAGCTGGTTAGATAAGGAATTTACCATGATTGATACCGGCGGTATTGAGCCAGAGAGTAAAGACATTATCTTGTCACAGATGCGTGAGCAGGCGCAGATTGCTATTGATACCGCAGATGTGATTATGTTTATGGTAGATGTAAGACAGGGACTTACCGATGCGGATTCCAAAGTGGCAGATATGTTACGCCGCTCCCATAAGCCGGTGATTTTAGTAGTCAACAAAGTAGACAGCTTTGAAAAATTTATGCCGGATGTCTATGAATTTTATAATTTAGGAATCGGAGAACCATTTCCAATATCCGCGGCTTCCAGATTAGGATTAGGTGAAATGTTAGATGAAGTCATTTCCCATTTTCCTGACGGGGCAGGCATGGAGGAAGAAGATGACAGACCTCGAGTTGCCATTGTTGGTAAGCCAAATGTAGGAAAGTCTTCCATCATTAACAGATTGTTAGGTGAGAATCGCCTTATTGTGTCTGATATTGCCGGAACTACAAGAGATGCGGTAGATACCGTTGTGAAAAATCACGGCAAGGAATATGTATTTATCGATACAGCAGGTCTTCGTCGTAAGAATAAGATTAAAGAAGAATTAGAACGTTATATGATACTAAGAACAGTTAGTGCGGTAGAACGTGCGGACGTAGTTCTTATGGTAATTGACGCTTCGGAAGGTGTAACAGAGCAGGATGCCAAGATTGCCGGTATTGCTCATGACAGGGGTAAAGGTGTTATTATTGTAGTCAACAAATGGGACAAAATCGAGAAAAACGATAAGACAGCTACTGAGTATGAGAAAAAGATTCGCAACACACTTTCCTATATGCCATATGCAGAGATGATATTTGTATCGGCAGAGAGTGGACAGCGCCTGCAGAAATTATTCCCGCTTATCGATATGGTAATTGAAAATCACTCCATGAGAGTGGCAACCGGTGTGTTAAATGAGATTATGGCAGAAGCTGTTGCAATGCAGCAGCCGCCGTCAGACAAGGGAAAACGTCTCCGTCTGTATTATATTACACAGGTTGCAGTGAAGCCCCCAACCTTTGTTATCTTTGTAAATGATAAAGAATTAATGCATTTTTCCTATACAAGATATATTGAGAACCAGATTCGAAATACATTTGGTTTCCGGGGAACGCCGATAAAGTTCTTTATCAGAGAAAGAAAAGAATCAAAGTAGAGTAGAGGTTGGAATTATGTTAGAAAGAATCCTGTGTATCGTAATTGGTTATTGTTTTGGTCTGATTCAGACCGGATATATTTATGGAAAGTTGCATGGCATTGATATCCGTACTCAGGGTAGTGGTAATGCAGGAACTACCAATGCCCTTCGTACTTTGGGAAAAAAAGCAGGTGCCATTACTTTTTTAGGTGATGTCTTGAAATGTGCCATTGCAATCGGTGTTGGCTATCTCTTGATTGGAAGATTACATCCGGAGATTGCTACCTTGCTTAAATTTTATACCGGTGTAGGTGTAATATTAGGACACAATTATCCATTCTATCTGAAATTCAAAGGTGGTAAAGGTATTGCTGCCAGCGGCGGTATGATGCTGGGGTTACATCCATTCTTTGCATTGTTAGGTATTATTACATTTGCATCGGCGTTTACATTGACACATTACGTTTCTGTTGGCTCTTTGTTTATGTATGCAAGCTTTTTGATTGAGATTATTGTATGTGGTCAGTTAGGTTATTTCAATGTTCCATCTGCGCAGCTTACAGAGATTTATATTATTATAATTCTTTTAACAGTGGAAGCCTATTACAAACACATTCCAAATATCAAACGTTTGATACATAAGGAAGAAGGTAAAATATATCTTTTCAAGAAGCCAGAGTAAATATGTGGTATAGGATAGTTAATAATGCACAGTCCGTATGAAAATGTAATTCATGGTGACAATGGAAAACTATGAGGGTACGGAATGTTTATCAGTTTATAAAAAATTGCATGCAGAATTTGTTAATCTGCTGGTTGTTTAACATGCTGGCTAAAATAACAAATCAGGAAGGAAGATGCAGAGATATGAAAAATATAGGTATGTTAGGTGCCGGAAGCTGGGGAATGGCATTATGCTGGGTTTTGCAGAAAAATGGTCATAAAGTAACCGTCTGGTCGGCATTGGATGCAGAGATTGCCATGCTGAAGGAAAAACGGGAACAGGTTGACAAGCTTCCAGGTGTGGTTCTCGCAGAAGATACAGTATTTACCACAGATATGGAAGAAGCATTAAAAGACAAAGATATGATAGTGATGGCAGTGCCATCTACCTTTGTTCGCAGTACTGCCAGACAGATGGCACCATTTGTGAAACCGGGAACCATGATTGTCAACGTGGCGAAAGGTATTGAAGAAAAGACAATGATGACGCTGACAGACATTATTGAGGAGGAGGCACCTGGGGTAAATGCTTGCGTGTTATCCGGTCCAAGCCATGCAGAGGAAGTAGGAAAAGGAATTCCGACTACTGTAGTTGCCGGCGCGAAAAATGTGAAGGATGCAGAGTATATACAGTCTGTATTTATGAATGAATTTTTCCGTGTTTATACCAGTGATGATTTGATTGGTATTGAGTTAGGCGGTGCATTAAAAAATGTCATTGCACTGGCTGCCGGTATTGCAGATGGTCTGGAATACGGCGACAATACAAAAGCAGCACTGATGACCAGGGGAATCACAGAAATCCGCAGATTAGGTGTGGCAATGGGTGGCAAAAGTGAAACCTTTAACGGGTTAACCGGAATTGGTGACTTGATAGTAACCTGTGGAAGCATGCATAGCCGTAACCGCAGAGCCGGTATTTTGCTGGGTAAAGGCTACACAATGGATGAGGCGGTAAAAGAAGTGAAAATGGTGGTAGAAGGAATTTATTCTGCCAAATCCGCAATGGAATTAGCTGAAAAATATAAGGTTCAGCTGCCAATTATTGAGCAGGTGAACAAGGTGTTATTTGAAGATAAAAATCCGAGAGAAGCAGTGAATGAATTAATGTGCAGAGACAAAAAATATGAATATACAGAATAGGAGTGTAGAAATGGCAGAGGAAAAAGTAACAGGATTCAGCGGCTCAGAAACCTACGTGGCGTCGGAAGAATTAATGGCAAGCGTAAATATTGCCATGGCTTTGGAAAAACCATTATTGATTAAGGGAGAGCCGGGAACTGGTAAGACCATGTTAGCAAAGGCAATTGCCCAGTCGTTAGGCAAGAAATTGTTAATTTGGAATATCAAATCCACCACAAAGGCTCAGGAAGGTCTGTATGTATACGATACAGTACAGAGACTTTATGACAGTCAGTTTGGTGAAGCTGGTGTGGATGATGTGTCAAAATACATTAAGCTTGGTAAAATGGGAGAAGCATTTGAGTCAGAAGACCAAGTGGTATTATTGATTGATGAGATTGATAAGGCGGATCTTGAGTTCCCGAATGACTTGTTATGGGAATTAGACCAGATGGAATTTTACATACATGAGACAAAGCGTACGGTAAAAGCGAAAAAACGTCCGATTGTAATTATTACTTCCAATGCAGAAAAAGAGCTTCCTGACGCATTCCTTAGAAGGTGTATTTTCCATTTCATTGAATTCCCGGATCAGGAATTGATGAAGGAAATCGTTGATGTACATTTTGAAAATTTAGAGGATCATTTATTAGAGCAGGCAATGAAGGAATTTTATTGGATTAGAAGTCTTCGTGACATTCGCAAGAAACCAAGTACATCAGAATTGATTGACTGGCTTCATGCACTGATATTAGGCGGGATTACAGCGGAGGAAATCAGTGAAAAGATGCCATATTTAGGCATTTTGCTTAAGAAGGACGAAGACCTGACTATATTTAAGAAAAGGAGAGCCGATGTTTAGTCCGTTTTTTTATATTTTAAAAGCAAAGGGATTAGATGTATCACTGACAGAATGGCTCACTTTGATGGACGCTTTGGATAAAGGGCTTTGTGAATCAAATATTGATAAATTTTATTATGTAGCCCGGATGATCCTGGTGAAATCAGAGGCAGATTATGACAAATTTGACGTTGCATTTGCAGAATATTTTAAAAATTTCAAGCATGGTTATCAGGTTCCTGATGCTATTATGGAATTTTTAACAAAGCCGGATGATATAGAACCGGATCGTTCCAATGAGGAATTGTATAAGACACGTTCCGAGGAGATTTCAAAGGAAGAAGTCGAAGAGATGTTTGAGGACAGAAAGTCAGAGCAGACATCCCAGCATGACGGAGGAACCTATTGGATTGGAACCAACGGCAGTTCTACCTTTGGTAATACCGGCAGGATACCGGGAGGAATGCGTATTGGTGGAAAATCTGTCCTGCGTTCTGCATTTGCTGTAGTAGGGGAGCGGAAATTCCAGGATTTCCGTAGGGATAAGGCGCTCAACATGCGTCAGTTCCAGGTGGCTTTCCGAAGACTTCGTCAGTTTTCTGCTCAGATTGATGCACCGAGGACGGAGCTTGACCTGGATGGAACAGTAGACGCAACCTGTAATAACGGTGGTTATCTGCAGCTTGAGTATGAGAAACCGCGAAAGAATACAGTGAAGCTATTGTTGTTATTTGATTCTGGTGGAACTATGATTCCTTTTGCCAGCCTGTGTAACAACTTGTTCCATGCGGTGGATAAAGCCAACCATTTCAAGGATGTAAAGACTTACTACTTCCATAATTGTATTTACAGTCATGTATATACCTCACCGGAATGTGAATATGGAGAGTGGGTAGAGACGGAGTGGTTGTTTAAGAATCTGTCTAGTGACTACAAAGTGGTGATTGTTGGTGATGCAGCAATGGCGCCGGAGGAGTTGTTCAGTCCAACCGGTAATTCCAGAGGACCGAATAATGGTCTTTCAGGATATGAGTGGCTACAGTGGGTAAAACAGAAATACAAGAAAATTGTCTGGCTGAATCCAAGATATCATGCTAATGTGGCAAAATTAGAATGGTTAGAGTCAGAAAATGCCTGTGCATCTCTGTTTAAGACTTATCCGCTTACAGTGGATGGCTTGAAATTTGCCATTGAAGAATTGATGAGCACAAGATAAGGTAAAAAACCATCACCCCAGATGATCTTGCATGGATTTTTACTTGTTACTGGAACGGAGTGAACAGTAACAGTTTTTGAATAATGGTGAATCTTCAAGTAATAATTTCTTGAAATGCAAAGATGTCTGTGCTATCATAAAATGAGGAGAAAAATGTGTTATTAACACATCTGTGGTTTTGACATGATTGAGTATAATGAAAGGTAGGGGTGTTACAATGATAAATGTGTTTAATTCCTTTTTTAATTATGCAGTCTGCTTTGCAATGAGTGTTGCAATTGTAGGTCTGGCGGTGTTTATTGGCACCACATTAAGAAAGAGAAAAGACGCACAAAATAAAGATGTGCAGTAAGAATAACGATTTCAGAATAACTATTCGGTTCGCCGGATAGTTATTCTGTGTTTATTTCACTTAGATATTTAGGAGGAAACAATTGTGAAAAAGTATGGTGTAAACGAACTTCGTAAGATGTATCTTGATTTTTTTGCAAGCAAAGATCATCTTGTAATGAAAAGTTTTTCTCTTGTTCCACACAATGACAAGAGTTTATTGATTATCAATTCCGGTATGGCTCCGTTAAAGCCTTATTTTACAGGACATGAGATTCCGCCAAGAAAACGTGTAACTACCTGTCAGAAATGTATCCGTACCGGTGATATTGAAAATATCGGTAAGACAGCCCGTCACGGTACTTTCTTTGAAATGTTAGGTAACTTTTCTTTTGGTGATTACTTCAAGACAGAAGCCATTCACTGGTCGTGGGAATTTTTAACAGAAGTAGTAGGCTTAGAAGCAGATCGTTTATATCCTTCTGTGTATTTAGATGATGATGAAGCTTTTGATATCTGGAACAAGGAGATTGGTATTCCTGCTGAAAAGATTACAAGATTAGGCAAAGAGGACAACTTCTGGGAGCATGGTGCAGGTCCTTGCGGTCCGTGTTCAGAGATTTATTATGACCGTGGTGTGAAGTATGGATGCGGTAGCCCGGATTGTAAAGTTGGCTGTGAATGTGACCGTTTCATGGAGATCTGGAACAACGTATTTACCCAGTTTGAAAATGACGGAGAAGGCAACTATACAGAATTAGTACAGAAGAACATTGATACCGGTATGGGCTTAGAACGTCTTGCAGTAGTGGTTCAGGACGTGGATTCCATTTTTGATGTAGATACATTAGAAGCGCTTCGCAACAAAGTCTGCGAATTTGCTCATACAGAATACAAATTAGATCCAAAGAAGGACATGTCTATCCGTGTAATTACAGATCATATCCGTTCTGCTTCTTTTATGATTTCTGATGGTATCATGCCAACTAACGAAGGCAGAGGATATGTGCTTCGCCGTCTGATTCGCCGTGCGGCAAGACATGGAAGAATGTTAGGAATTGAAGGAAAATTCTTAGCAAAATTATGTGAGACAGTTATTGAAGGCTCTAAGGATGGTTATCCGGAATTAGAGGAAAAGAAAGAATTTATCTTCAAAGTACTGACACAGGAGGAAGATAACTTCAACAAGACTATTGACCAGGGCTTAACAATCTTAGCTGACATGGAAGAAAAATTAACCAAAGAGGGCAAGAAGGTATTAGCCGGGGAAGATGCATTTAAGCTGTATGATACATATGGCTTCCCATTAGATTTGACAATGGAAATCTTAGAAGAAAAGGGGATTGCAGTTGACGAAGCCGGCTTCAAGGCAGCAATGGAAATTCAGAGAAAGAAAGGCCAGGAAGCTCATGAAGTAACCAACTATATGGGTGCAGATGCCACTGTATATGATGCCATTGACCCTGAAATTACAACAGAATTTGTTGGTTATGACAATCTGACATTTGATTCTAAGATTACAGTAATGACATCTGAGACAGAATTAGTAGAAGCATTGTCTGATGGTGAAACAGGAACTATCATCGTAGAAAAGACACCGTTTTACGCTACCATGGGTGGTCAGGAAGGCGACAAAGGGGCAATTCGCTGTGAAGCCGGAGAATTTGAAGTGTTAGATACCATTAAGTTAAAAGGTGGCAAAGTAGGTCATGTGGGTAAAGTGGTAAAAGGTATGTTAAAAGTATCTGATGCTGTAACCTTAGAAGTATGTGAAAAAGGCAGACGTAATACCTGCAAGAACCACAGCGCAACCCACTTGTTACAGAAAGCATTAAAGACAGTTCTTGGCTCTCATGTAGAACAGAAAGGTTCTCTTGTAACACCAGACAGACTTCGCTTTGACTTTGCACATTTCTCAGCAATGACAGCAGAAGAAATTGCACAGGTAGAAGCAATTGTAAATGAAGAAATCCAGAAGAATACACCAGTAGTTACTGCTGAAATGTCTATAGAGGAAGCAAAGAAGACAGGTGCTATGGCGTTATTCGGTGAAAAATATGGAGAAACTGTTCGTGTGGTAACTATGGGAGAATTCTCCAAGGAATTATGTGGTGGTACTCATGTAGCCAATACAGGCATGATTACAACTTTTAAGATTGTATCTGAAGCCGGTGTTGCAGCAGGTGTACGCCGTATCGAAGCATTGACAGGTGAAGGCGTATTTACTTACTACAAGCAGATGGAAGCTGCTTTAACAGAAGCTGCAAAAGCATTAAAAACTACAACACACGAAGTGCCGGAGAAGATTGCCCACTTACAGGCTGAATTAAAAGCATTGCAGAGTGAAAATGAATCCTTAAAGAGCAAAGCCGCAAAAGAAGCTTTAGGCCATGTTATGGATCAGGTACAGGAAGTAAAAGGTGTGAAGCTGTTAGCAGTGCAGGTGGATGGTGTAGATATGAACCGTCTTCGCGATTTAGGTGATGAATTAAAAGCCAAATTAGGAGAAGGTGTTATCGTAGCGGCATCTGCAATGGATGGCAAAGTCAATCTCTTAACTATGGCAACAGACGAAGCTATGAAGAAAGGTGCACACGCAGGCAACCTTGTGAAAGGAATCGCAGCTTTGGTAGGCGGTGGCGGTGGTGGCCGTCCAAATATGGCACAGGCCGGCGGCAAGAACCCTGCAGGTATTGCAGATGCACTGAAGAAGGCTGTAGAGGTTTTGGAATCACAGATTTCGTAAAAATTGGAAAAAATATAAAAAACCCCTTGACGAATCCAAAAAATCTGCTATAATTCTAATAGTGCGAAAAAAATACCCGAACAGTTGTATTTAGCACAATACGCAACTGGAGGGAGGTTAGGTGATACTATGTCAAATGTAATCGTAAAAGAGAACGAGACTTTAGATAGCGCTTTACGCAGATTTAAGAGAAACTGTGCTAAGGCTGGCATCCAGCAGGAGATTCGTAAGAGAGAGCATTACGAGAAGCCAAGCGTAAAACGTAAGAAAAAATCTGAAGCCGCTAGAAAAAGAAAATATAACTAATGTGCTACAATCCTCCAGTTTAGGCTGGAGGATTTTTTCGTGAAAGCAACTGAAAATGAAAAATGTGCAAAATAATAAAAAAATATAAAGGAAATATTAATAATTTATACTTTCTTCAATATTGATAAATCTTGAATAATCTGATAATATATGCAGTGGAAAAGGAGTGGAGCGTTATGATGGAAAGCATATGGTCTATGCCGCTTTTAGGAACAGATGTATATCATATAGCAAGCTGGTTCTGGGTATATAGTTTTTTGGGATGGCTTGCGGAATCGATTTACATGTCGTTCTGTAACAAAAAGATAACAAACCGCGGCTTTATTAAAGGACCAATTTGCCCGATTTATGGATTTGGAGCATTGACCGTTTACTTTGTACTGCGTCCGTTGGAAGGTAACTATGTTGCGTTGTACATAGCAGGCATGGTGCTGGCAACGACAGTAGAATTTATTGCAGCAAAGCTGATGATTCGTTATATGGGAGGTGTCTGGTGGGACTATACGGACAAGCCTTTTAATTACAAAGGGATTCTTTGTCTGGAGAGTTGTCTTGGCTGGGGACTTTATACCATATTAATGTTTGGGATTCTGCAGGGACTGATCGTCAGATTTGTAGAAAGCTATTCTTATAATACTGGGAAAATAATTGTAATAGTAGTATTTGTATATTATGTAGTTTCATTTGCAATGAGCGTTAGACGGAATCGTAATTATGACGGCGAAGAACGAGACGGCATTCAGATGTTTCGTGAATAATCACAGTGAAAAAGCAGACACTAAGGTATCTGAAGGTAACCTTGGTATCTGCTTTTGTGACGTTTATAATAGGAGGGAAAATGGTATTTAGTAGTCTTTTGTTTTTGTTCCGTTTTTTGCCGGTTGTTCTGGTATTGTATTTTGTAACACCCCGAAAATGGCGCAATTTATTTTTGTTTCTGGCAAGCCTTGTGTTCTATGCATGGGGAGAACCGGTGTATGTACTGATTATGCTCTTTTCAACAGTATTAGATTACAATCATGGCAGGATGGTAGAAAAATATTTGAAGCTGGGAGATGAAAAGAAAGCAAAGTTTTATGTGATATCGTCCATGATTATTAATCTTCTGGTACTGGGCGTTTTTAAATATGCTGATTTTCTTATTGGCAGTATGAATAATCTTCTGGGAACGCAGCTTCCGCTTTTAAATCTGGCATTGCCAATAGGTATCTCATTTTATACCTTTCAGACGATGTCCTATACTGTTGACGTGTACAGAGGGCAGGCTAAAGCCCAGAAAGATATGATTGCATTTGGTGCATATGTGGCATTATTCCCACAGTTAGTGGCAGGGCCGATAGTGCAATATAAGACAATTGCGGAGCAATTGACAGAGCGTAGGGAGAATGTGAATCAGTTTGCTTATGGTATTCGTCGGTTTGTCCTTGGGCTGGGAAAGAAAGTGCTTCTTGCTAATAACATTGGATACTTATGGGATACAATAAGTGTAATGGACACAGGAGAAATGTCTGTGCTTATGGCATGGATTGGTGCGGTTTCTTTTACATTCCAGATATATTTTGACTTTAGTGGGTATTCTGATATGGCAATAGGATTAGGGAATATGTTCGGTTTTCGATTTCTGGAAAACTTTAATTATCCCTACGTCTCAAAGAGTGTAACAGAATTCTGGAGACGCTGGCATATCTCATTGGGGAGCTGGTTCAGAGAATATGTGTACATTCCATTGGGTGGAAATCGTTGCAACGTTGCCAGACAGGTACGCAATCTGGCACTTACATGGTGCTTGACAGGAATCTGGCATGGTGCATCATGGAATTTTTTGCTGTGGGGCGTGTATTATGGATTCTTCATTATTATAGAGAAAATGTTTTTGCTTAAATGGATGGAAAAGTGGACTGTATTTTTCAGGCATCTTTACACATTATTTATAGTAGTGGTTGGATGGGTGATATTTGCTTTTGATAACATGGAAAAAGGTGCAGAGTATCTGAAAGTGATGTTTTGCATGGGTGGAAAAGGATTGGTGGATGATAATGCCATGTACTATCTGATAATGTATGGGCTGACATTTATCATTTTAATAGCATCATCTACTGAATTGCCTAAAAAACTGGCAAAACACGTGCTTGTAATGCTGAAGGGCAGAGAGATGGTAAAATGGATATTAGAAATTCTGTGTCTGTCTCTTGTTGTGCTGGCTTCGGTGGCATATCTTGTAAATTCCAGCTATAATCCGTTTTTGTATTTTAGATTTTAAAAAAAGTCCTTTGATTTCGCTTTTTGTGTACAAAATAACGAAAACAGCATGATTTAGTCAGAAAACAGCATGGATTTCAAAAAGGAAAAGTGTAAAAATGCACATGTGAAACGTGGTAAAATGACAAAAACAGGAAAAAAGTACTAAAATGATTGTGAAGATATTGGAAATTTTTTTGTAAAATGTGTTGTAAAATAATGTGAAATGTTGTATACTATACGGTATCAATGACAAGAACAGAATTTACAGGTATTACAAAACAGAGAGGGTGTAACTATGAACAGACCATTATCTTTTGGCCGCAAGAAGCGTCTGGGAGATTTGCTGGTGGAAGCTGGCGTAATTACTGAGGAGCAGTTGCAAAAAGCATTAGAATTGCAGAAAGGCGAGCGAAAGGGAACGAGGCTTGGTAATCTGCTTGTGGATTTGGGATATACCTCAGATAAGAAGATAGTAAAAGCACTGGAACAACAGTTAGGTATTGAGAGTGTGTATCTGGCAGATATAAGGATAGCAGAAGAAGTAATCAAGCTTACAGATGAATCCTTGCTTAGAAAATATAGTATTATGCCCTTTGGGTTTAATGAGAAGAATCCTAACATATTGAATGTAGCAATGAGTGATCCTCTTGATTTCCGTGCTATGGATGATATATCGATTATTACAGGTTTTCAAGTACAGTGCTATGTAACAACGGTGAGGGATATTAACTCGGCGATTGACCGTTACTATGGTAATGCTGAGGCGTTGCGTGTTGCAGAGCAGTATACAAGAGAACGTGAGGAGCAGAATAAAGCGCGGAATATAGAGGAAGAAGTAAATGATGAACAGCTGAATGAAGCGCCGATTGTAAAGCTTGTAAAGCAGATTATTGAACAGGCAGTACATAAGAGAGCCAGTGATATCCACATTGAACCGATGGCGACAAAGTTGCGTATTCGTTTCCGTGTGGATGGTGTGTTGCAGGAAGAAATGCTTCATGATATCAGTCTTCATGCTGCTTTAATAGCACGTATTAAGATTATCAGTGGTCTTGATATTTCTGAGAAGAGAAAGCCGCAGGATGGTCGTGCCACTAGTATTGTAGATAAGCAGGAATATGATATCCGTGTTTCCTTGTTACCGACTGTATATGGTGAGAAGGTAGTAATGCGTCTTACTTTGAAGCAGGGATTGACAAAGGATAAGAAGGATTTAGGTTTCCCGCCTGCGGAACTGGCGAAGTTCGATCAGATACTAAGCCATCCGAATGGTATTATTCTGGTAACAGGACCGACAGGAAGTGTTAAATCAACGACTCTTTATACAGCGTTGAGCGAATTGAATGTAGAAGGAGTTAATATTATCACGGTTGAAGACCCGGTGGAAGCGAATCTGAATGGTATCAATCAGGTGCAGACGAATCCAAAGGCAGGGTTGACCTTTGCTTCGGCATTGCGTTCTATTCTGCGACAGGATCCGGATATCATTATGATAGGTGAGATTCGAGACCAGGAGACGGCAGAGATTGCTGTTAAGGCGTCTATCACAGGACATCTTGTGGTAAGTACACTACATACCAATAGTTCTGCTAGTACCATAACTCGTCTTGCTGACATGGGCATCGAGAACTATATGATTGCAGATTCTGTGGTAGGTGTTATCGCGCAGCGTCTGTTGCGTCGTGTTTGTCCGGTGTGTGGAGTGGAACGGGAAGCAGATGAATATGAGAAACAGCTGCTTGGTAAGGAAGATGAACCGGGGAAGGTCATGATAAAAGAAGCGGTGCATCATGAATGCATAAGATGTGGCGGTAACGGTTATTATGGTCGAATTGGTGTATACGAGATTATGCCGATTACACCGAAGTTGAGAAAAACAATCAGTAAGGGAGAAACAGCGGACGTGATTGAAAAACAGGCATTGCAGGAGGGAATGAAGACTCTGCGAATGGGTGCTATTGATTATGTTCTAGAAGGGATTACAACTATAGAAGAAATGAAACGTATTACCTATGAAGAGTAACGCGGGAAAGATTAGAGAAAAGTGAGGTATCAGCAGGTGGGCATGACAATTGATCAACTCCTAGCAACAGCAAAAGAACAGAAAGCATCGGATTTACATATAAGTGTTGGAATTCGTCCTAAGTGTCGTGTGAACGGTGTTCTTCATGAGATGGAAGAATATGATGTTGTAACACCGGATTTGGCAAAGGCGATTATTGAACCGATGTTCAGACCGCATCAACAAGCGGCAATTAACGAAAAAGGCGAAATAGATTTTGCCTATTCGACTAAGGAATTAGGTAGATTCCGTGTGAATGCATTTAAGCAAAAGGGCTGCTATTCAGCAGTTTTACGTATTGTAGAGACAGTGATACCATCGGCAGGCCAGTTAGGGCTTCCGTGGTCAATGACAGATTTGACCAAGAAAAAGCGTGGACTAGTACTTGTTACAGGTCCTACAGGAAGTGGTAAGTCAACTACATTGGCATCGCTGATTGATATTATTAATAGTGAACAGAGCGTGCATGTGATTACGTTGGAGGATCCGATTGAGTATGTGCATCAGCATAAGAAGGCTATCGTGAACCAGAGAGAGATTGGTATGGATACCATAAGCTATGATAATGCACTTCGTGCAGCGCTTCGTGAAGATCCGGATGTTATTTTGGTAGGCGAGATGCGTGATTTGGATACCATATCCACTGCGATTACAGCTGCTGAGACAGGACATCTTGTATTTTCTACATTACATACTATTGGTGCGGCACCGACAATTGATCGTATCATTGACGTGTTCCCACCACATCAGCAGGATCAGATACGAATACAGTTAGCATCGGTGTTGGAGGCTGTAATATCACAGCAATTATTGCCAACAGCAGATGGTAAAGGACGTGTGGCTGCCTTTGAAGTAATGCATGCAACACCGGCGATTCGTAACCAGATTCGTGAAGGAAAGACGCACCAGATAGAGTCTATTATTCAGACAAGCAAGAAGATTGGTATGCAGACTATGGATGATGCTTTGTTTGATCTGTATATGAAGCGCAAGATTGATGGTGCAAAAGCAATCGAATTTGCACAGGATCCGGTAACTATGGAAGGAAAATTATATTAATAGCCTATAATGGCAGGAATGGAGTTGAATATGCCGAGTTATACATATGAAGTCATTCAGCCAAATGGAAAAGAGAAAAAAGGAACAATTAATGCGGCCAGCGAAGAAGCTGCAAAGCTGGAACTGAAAGCAGCTGGTAATACGATTGTTTCCATTGGTTTGGCGAGTGCACTGTCGAAGGATTTAGATATTAATATTGGTAAGATTGTTAAGCCAAGAGAGTTAAGTATTTTCTGTCGCCAGTTTCAGAGTATTCTAAATGCAGGTGTTACTGTAATTGATGCGTTAGATATGCTTGGTGCACAGACAGAGAATAAGAAGTTCGCAGCGGCGATTCTGGAAGTAAAAGATTCGGTGCAGAAAGGTGAGACACTGGCAAGCGCCATGTCAGCGCATCCGAAAATTTTTCCGGATATTATGATACATATGATGGAAGCGGGAGAAGCTTCCGGTAGTTTAGAGACTGCATTTGATCGATTAGGTTCCCAATTCGAAAAAGATGCACATCTAAAGGGATTGATCATGAAATCCATGATTTATCCAATTGTATTAATTATTGTTATTATAGCAGTAGTCTTTATTATGATGGTTAAGATTGTGCCGACTTTTATGGAATCTTTTGCTGAGTTGGACGCAGAATTGCCAGGAATTACATTGGCAGTAATGGCAGTTAGTAACTTCTTTGTAAATACATGGTACATAATGTTGATTGTTGGTCTTGTGGCATGGTTCATTATTCACGAGTTTAAGAAGACAGAGAAGGGAGCTATGTTATGGGGTAGATTAGGATTAAAGTTGCCACTTTTTGGTGATTTAACCATTAAATCTGCTTCTGCAAGATTTACAAGAACTTTAAGTACGTTGCTATCTTCCGGTATCACCTTAGTAGATGCACTTGGTATTGTTGCTAAGATTATGAGCAATCAGGTTGTAAAAAAGGCAATGGAAAAGGCGCAGTCGGAGGTTGTACATGGTATTGCACTGTCGCAGCCATTAGAAGATTCAAAGGTATTTCCACCAATGGTATACCAGATGACAAAAATCGGTGAAGAAACCGGTAATATGGAAGATATGTTAGATAAGATTGCCGAGTACTACGACGAAGAAGTAGAGATGGCAACCCAGTCATTAGTAGCAGTCCTGGAGCCGTTGATTATTATTGTAATGGCAGTTGTTGTGGTTCCGATTGTGCTGGCTGTTATGATGCCAATGTTCAGCTTATATGATAGTATAGGCGCATAATGGTTAAAAAATTGTTTATCGGTCTGTCAGCCAAGGGCAGCATGATAAGATAGAAAAATACTAAAAAGGAGTGTAGAAAACATGAATTTAATGAACAAATTAATGGAAAAAAGAAAAACAAATAACAAAGGTTTCTCTCTTGTAGAGTTAATCATCGTAATTGCTATTATGGCAATCTTAGTTGGTATTGTGGGTACACAGGTTATTCCTTATTTAAACAAATCTAAAGAAGCAAAGGATTTCCAGATTATCAACAGTTATAGTACTGCAGCAATGACAACATATTCATCTAATGCAGAGAAAATCACAGGAGATACTACAATTACTTTGTATGATGATCCGGATAGTACAGATTTAGAAAAGGAAATTATAGCGCTTGTTGGATATAATAATGCAGGAGCATTACAGGCAAAAATGGGTTCTGACAAAGGTGATTCCATCAAGGCTATTAAAATCACAATCAGCATTAGCAGTAAGAAGATAAC
>JBGVIB010000039.1:0-12089 GCA_045122835.1 Lachnospiraceae bacterium | reverse complement strand
CTCTCGCTCCCTTCAAACGTAGCGGACACTAAGGCTGTAAAATACACAGCCTAAGTGCCGACGTTTTCAGAGGGTCACATATAGACTATGTAGCAAACAGCTATCTGTCACAAACAATTCTGACAATTTACTACCTTGTTGACGTTTCGCAATTATCTACTGAATAATTTGATATCTTCAGATATTAGTTAAGGGATTTCTGTGTTGTCACAAATCAGCTTAATAACTGACTGCATCCATCCCACCTTCGGCATCAGCCTCAATTTGCACCACTAATTTATTGGGGAGACAAGTAATGGGCAGTCCACTGTTTTTAATTTTCCCTACGTGCATACACAATTTATCCGGGCAGCTTGCTGCGATAATGGAAATACCTCCCCGCTCCACATGAACCACATTGTAGTCGCCCCGTTCGTTCTCAAAGTGTAAATCATAGGGCGTAGTTACCCCGTTTAAGTCAATTTTGTCAACCATTTTTCCATTTTGATAAACCACAGCAATGTGTCCTGTTTCTTTCTGTCCATTAAGAAACAGGAAAATACAGCATAACACAGCAATCAATATTATACCAATAAAAACTAAGACTCCCCGCTTCTGGATTTGTTTTTTAGATTCGTTTTCGTTTTTCATAGGTTCCTCTCATTCAGTTAATGAAATGCAATACATTTAAAAAACAATATTAGCATATCCGTATAGATGGATGGGTAACATTCATAATACCTTACATGCAACTGCCCATGATTATAACACCATTTTCCACTACACACAACAATCGTCTCGGTAATAGTATTACTAAGGCGCTTAACTATCAACGTATTATGCGTGTCTAAATTATTATCTGCACATTCAACACTGATATTTCACCGCTTTGGTAATACAATACAGAATAAAATAGTATAAATGAGAAACAACAGTAGAAAAACCAATCTGGATATGCTAGAATAAATTATCGCATTAAATTGCTGGACATCCAATTAGGATGCATGCTATGTTATTTTTTGCGTATAACTAAGTTTAGTATAAAAATTTACAAATACCTATATATTTAGAAAAGGAGATTATCATGAAAAGAAAAATAAAATCAAAAAAAATCGTATCAATACTTATGGCAGCTATGTTAGCCGTATCAATGACAGCCTGTGGCGGAAATAAAGATAATGCAACTGGAACTGCTCAGGAACAGGTAAAGGACATCAACATGACAGAACTTCATCAGAAGGTAAAAGAAGCATATGGTGAAGATTACTTACCAAGTATGTCTTTAGATGAAACTTTTATAAAAGATCTGTTAGGATTAACCACAGATATGTATGAAGAAATCATTGCAGAGATGCCTGCAGTCAGTGTGCATATTGATACATTTGTGGCGGTGAAAGCGAAAGAAGGCCAGGCAGATGCAGTGGAGACAGCGTTAAATGCATACCGTGATGCACAGATTAATGACACAATGATGTACCCTGCAAATGCTGTAAAAATCCAGGGTTCTCAGGTTGTAAGACATGGAGATTATGTCTTTTTTGTTTGCCTTGGTACCATTCCCATGGAAATACAGGAACAGGGCGATGAGGCTATGCTTGCAGAGGCAAAAAAACTGACACAGAAGGCAGTAGATGTGATTGACTCATATTTTGAGTAGGAAAAACGAAAGATGTAATTGCCTGTAGCTTAGATGCCAGGCAAATTTGTAAAATAAAAAAGTAGGGAGGAAGTAATATGCATTCATTTCAGGAGATTACAAGTGACGTCATGGAGATTAACCCATTTAAAGTAATCGGTCAGGACTGGTTCCTGCTGACAGCAGAAAAGGATGGTAAGGTGAATACCATGACAGCAGCCTGGGGTGGCTTAGGTGTAATGTGGGGAAAAAATGTAGCCTATGTGGTAGTGAGAGACAGCCGTTATACAAAGGAATTTATAGACGGAGCAGAGCGGTTCTCCATGACATTTTTAGATGAGAAATATAAAAGTGCAATGAAATATTTAGGCGCAGTTTCCGGACGTGATGAGGATAAAATCAATAACGCAAGACTGCATGTGGATTATGACCATGGAGTACCGTTTATTGATGAGGGAAATATGGCACTTATTTGCAGAAAAATGTTCATGGCTCCAATGAAGCCAGAAGATTTTATTGATGATACCATTGATGGACAGTGGTATTCCACAAAGGATTATCACAATATGTATATTGCAGAAATTGAACATTTTTTAGCTAGATAATATAGTCGTGTACATGATAGAAAGAGTGGAAAATGAGATTTATAAGCATACTGAACAGAGAAGGCAACAGAATGGATGTACCAGAGGAAGTGCCATCGTTTTTTGTGGACCTGAATTTGAATCGGTTAATTGATGAATTTCAGAACCGGGCAAAGGGATACGATATAAAAAAGTTTTTTTATATCTTTCCTGACACAAGGAAGAATATCCGGTATCGCAGAGAAGTTTTGGCAGACTTAAAGAAAGAATCTCTGTATGAAAGTGTCCGGGTGTTTACAAAAAATATGTTTCAGGCAAGAAGTTATTTCTCCCATAGTGAAGCAGTGGAATTTCAGATTCAGAAAGAAATGTGGACAGTAAATGGAGCAGTTCGCTATCTGGAAGCATGGGAAGGCTTGTTCACAGCGCTTCATAACAATAATATACAATCAGAAGGACTGCTTACACTTTCTTCTTATATGGATGAGATAGAAAGAAAAGAGGAGTTCAAGCAGTGGAAAGCAGGAACAGCTAAAGTAAGAGATTTATTTCAAAATATACAATTAGAGCTTACACTTACCGGCAGTCAGATATCCCTTGCTATGAGAGAAGGCAAGGGTAAGGATTATAATGATTGTGTGAAAGAGCTTTTTCCTAAGCAGTGGAAAGAAAAACGTTCTCATTATATAGAATCGCCATTTCACAATAAGTTGGAATTAAGTGCATTAGAGTGTGAAATTGTGGATATGTTAAACAAGCTGATTCCGGAACATTTTAAGACAATGCACCATTTTTATGGCGTAGCAAAAAATGCGTTGGACGATACCCTGGTGCGGTTCGAGGAAGAAGTGCAGTTCTACCTTTCCTATCTTGATTTCCAGAAGGAAATGGAAAGTTATGGATGTTCCTTTACCAAGCCTGTTCTTTTGGAGGAACAGGAATTGAAGGTAAATGGCGTGTATGACCTTGCTCTTGCCTTTAAGGGTGCTAAGAAAGGCAGAAAAGTCATTTCCAATGATGCTTATTTTAATGACGGTGAACATTTTTTTGTAGTGACCGGACCTAACCAGGGGGGGAAGACTACCTTTGCACGAAGCATGGGGCAGATGATGTATTTTGCCATGATGGGTTTAGAAGTGCCGGCTAAAATGGCAATTGTGCCGTATATGGATGGTATTATCACTCATTTTTCAGTAGAAGAAAGTGTGGAAACCGGTCGTGGTAAATTAAAGGAAGAACTGACACGTTTAGCACCAATGATGCATGAGACAGAAAAAAATCAGTTTGTAATTTTGAATGAGCTGTTTACAACAGCAGCCACATACGATTCTTATATTATGGGTAAAAATGTGATGGAGCATTTTATTGAAAATAATTGTTTAGGAATTTATGTGACACATATTCGTGAATTAGCAGAGGGAAATGATGCTATTGTCAGTCTGGTGGCAACTGCCTCAGAAACAGATTACCACAAGCGCACCTATCGTATTGTGAGAAAAGAAGCGGAGGGTGTTGGATATGCCGGCGATATGGCAGAAAGATTTCATCTCACATATACGTTGTTAAAAGAAAGATTACCGTAATGGTTCCGCACAGGACTGTGCTACACTGTACAGTCCATATGAAAACATAGAGGTTGCAGGAAAAATGAGAGTAAATATGTTGTACCGTGACCGTGAGGACTTGCGGACAAACGGTTACCTGGATAAAGATGATATCATAAAAGATTTTAACTTAGAAGTAATTCTTAAAAGTATAGAAAAGGAAAGAAAAAAAACAGAGGAAGAAAAGCCCAGGATGGCAGATAAGGATACCTATTTAGAAACTACATTTCAGAAGGTTATCATGGTGCCATTAGAGACGGCGGAGGAAGTCTGCTATCGTCAGGGCTTTATGCGTGATGCCATGAAGCAGCCGGAACTGTTTGAAGAATGTTACCGGATAGCTAAGGAAGCGGTGGCTGATATTGATAAACGAAAGGATGACGTTAAGGCCAGAAAAGCAGCATCAAGCGGTGGTTATCAGGGAGCGGCAGTCATGAGTGCGCTTTTGTTTTTAAAGCAGATTGGAAGTCGTTTAGATGAGTTGCGAGAGGTAATCATAAAATATGAGCCAAATCTGGTTTCTAATGAAATGAGAGGGTTTGTACAGGATTTTTTGAATGAATACAGTGAGGAATTTATAGAAGATTATCGAAAAATCATGAATGACATGGAAGGGATTCTGAACGGTAGAACTTTGATATTAGGTTCTACATTAGGAACCGGGTTAAAACAAACCAATCTGTACGTGAAAGAAATTGGAAAAAAAGAAAATGGATTTGGACAGTTAAGCAAATTGAAAACCTTCTTTTCGGCGAATTCCAGAAAGCTGTCAGGAGAAGAAATGCTAGATGACGTAGAAAAATTACGGGATGCAGCGGTTTCTTACGTATTACATTATTTTGATGATTTTTTGTCTGATAAAGAGGAATTTTTTAAGCGTCTGCGATTTCAGTCAGCATTTTATACTTGTGGTGCCTGGTTATATCGTTCTCTGCAAAGCTATGGTGTGGATATGTGTTTACCAGAGGTTGTGGAACGAAAGGATTTGTATTTTGAAAAGCTGACAGAGCTAAGTCTTTGTCTTCATACAAAGAGTACTCCTACAGGGAATGATCTAGACAGTATGGACAAGTGGTTATTGGTAGTAACTGGTGCCAACCAGGGCGGAAAATCCACCTATCTTAGAAGTATAGGGATTGCTCAGATGTTTATGCAGGCTGGTTTGTTTGTGACAGCAGCCCGGTTTAAAAGTGGATTGTATCACAATATATTTACCCACTTTACAAGACGTGAGGACAGTGCCATGAATTCTGGAAGGCTGGTGGAAGAATTACAACGTATGGATACCATTATGCATAGTATTACAAAGGATTCTATTTTGTTCCTCAATGAGTCCTTTGCAACCACAACAGAAAAAGAAGGTTCTGTGATTGCATGGGATATCAGTAAAGCCTTGTACGAGTCCGGTATCCGTGTGTTGACAGTAACCCACCTCCTTGAATATGCAAAAAAATGTTATGAGGCAAAATTAGATCATGCAGTTTTCCTATCAGCAGAGCGAAAAGAAAGTGGAGAGCGTACGTATCGAATTAAAGTATCGGAACCGGAAATGACCAGTTATGGGCTTGACTTATATGAAACTATGATTGGAAAAGTAGAAAATAAAAAAAACTATTGACAAATTTATTCTTGTAGTGTAATATATCATTTGTTGTGAGTGACATACAAGCCCAGATAGCTCAGTTGGTAGAGCAGAGGACTGAAAATCCTCGTGTCACTGGTTCGATTCCGGTTCTGGGCATATGCGGGTGTAGTTCAATGGTAGAACACTAGCCTTCCAAGCTAGATACGTGGGTTCGATTCCCATCACCCGCTGTTATGTAGCAACATTTAGATATATGCGCGAGTGGCTCAGCGGTGGAGCACCTCCTTGCCAAGGAGGGGGTCGCGGGTTCGATCCCCGTCTCGCGCTTTTTTGATACTTGGATTTATCTTTTTTCAATAGAACCTCAAATGCGTACTTAACAGTTGCGTTTGAGGTTTTTTGTTATATACTGGAGCGTGCTTGCACGCTTTGTTCTGTACTCTCAGAAAAATTGTGAAAAATAGTAAAAAAACTGGATATTTGATATGGAAAATGGTAGAATATTACTGATAACGGGGTTTTGTGTAAGAAACAAAGCATAAATGATTTTTTGTTGAATGGGGGAAAGAAAATGAGTAAGGAAGAACTACAAGGTAATGTAAGGAAGTACAGTGATGAAAAAGCACGTATCACCAAGGTGAATCAGACAGCATTAATAAGTGTTACCGTTATTGAAGTAATATTGGTATTCGGGCTGCTTGTTCAGAGCTTTGCGGTAAAAGACAGCTATGGAAAAATGGGACTTGTTCCAGCTGCTATCCTGCTGATTGGAGTAATTGTAAACTGGGTAACATACAAAAGAAACCGATCCAGTGAAAAGCTAAGATATATTATGCTGACAAGTATTTCCATTGGATGGGGATATCTTATGCTTACCGGAGAAAATGTAATGGTTACCTTTTATATTTATCCGATTCTGGTTGCAACAATCCTGTATTTTGATAGAAAGTTTGAAAAGATTACATTTTGGCTTGTAATGGCAATCGATATATTGCGTACAATTATATGGGGCTTTAGTGGTCTTTTGTTTGGTGGCAGCAACATAGCATTTATCAGTTTGATTGTCAATTTTGAATTGGTAATCGTAGTTCATATTATTGCTAAGCTGGCAGAAAGCTTTACCTATGATATGACACAGTCTGTAAGAGATGAACAGCAGGTACAAAATAAGATGGTGCAGGATATTCTTCGAATTTCAGATTCTGTAAAGGAAGAAGTGTCAGATACAGATAGTCTGATTGATAATCTGCGTGAATCTTCAAGTGTTGTACATACATCCATAAAAGAGATTTCAGACAGAACACAGGAAACTGTGCTTAGTGTACAGGAACAAAGTAAGATGACAGAACTGATTAACAGTGCAATCAATGAAACAGCAGAGAATGCTAAAATAATGGTAGAAGCTGCTGCAGATTCTACAAAGATGATGGAAGACAGTATGCAATCCATCAAGAGCATTCGTGAAAGTGCAGAGCAGATTGGACAGACCAATTCCCATGTGGCAGAAAGAATGGAAGAACTGCAAAAGAAATCAAAAGAAGTACAGCAGATTACAGAAGTTATTTTTACTATATCAAGCCAGACAAATTTGTTGGCATTAAATGCATCAATTGAAAGTGCAAGAGCTGGAGAAGCGGGACGAGGATTTTCAGTAGTAGCGGATCAGATTCGGACATTGTCAGAAGAAACCAGACAATCTACAGAGAAAATTGCAGGAATTGTGCAAGAGTTAGGTCAACATGCTCAGGATGCTACTGATATTGTGGCAACTTCCATTGAAGCAATGAATAAACAGAATGGCATGGTGGAAGCAGTTGCTGATAACTTTGGCACAGTACGCGATAATATTGATGTATTAACAAAACGTGTAGAAGATATTAATGCAAAGATTGAAAATCTTGTAGAATCCAATAATGGTATTATTGAGAATATCTATAATCTTTCTGCATCAAGTGAACAGGTTTCTGTTAGTGCAAAAGAAGTGGAAGCACATAGTTCAAAGAATCAGATGGAGGCAGAAAGAGCAAAACAGCTTTTAAGCGAAGTCGGAGAACTTGTAGAAGAATTTGAAAAGTATAAAAGTAAAGCAGAGTAGGTCATGATAAAAAAAGGACTTTTGCAAAATAACTATGCAATCAGTTATTGAGCAAAAGTTCTTTTTGTTATCTAATCCATGCCACTTATGTGTATTACAACACTCTGTTACATAAATGTCCTCCCCAAAAATTTCATAGGGAAATTATATAGTAACTATTCAGAACAGGACTGTGCTGAACTGCACAGTCCGTATGAAAATGTAGTGGCAGCAGGCCAAAATCCATCACCGTAGGTGATTCTGCATGGATTTTGGCCTGTTATTATGAATGCAATTCATAATAACATTGGTAACCTATGAGGGTACTGAATAGTTACATTATATAACATAATTTGAAAAAGAAAGAAATACTTAAAGAATTAAAGAATTATAGAATTAGGAAGGCAGAGACAGTAAAAGTATTGTATAAGAAGGCGTATGAAATAAAATCCCAGGTGGCAACCGGACACATGGGGGAAAGCCGTAAATTCCCCTTGACTTTTCATGTCCTGTATGAGATATTGATAGATGTGTTACTATGAGAAAATTAAAAAATTCTTTATTTAGAGAGCGAGAGTGCTAAGTGTGAAAGTATGTGTTATAACATTTCATTTCGTAAATAATTTCGGCGGAGCATTGCAGGCGTATGCATTACAAAAGGCAATATCCGACAATTGTAACGCAGAATGCGAAGTGATTGATTATCGAAATTGGTTTATCAGATTTACAGACACCGTTCGTTTGTTTCCCGTTACAGGAAATGTGAAGGAAATAGGAACCGGACTGAAAACAATGGGAAAACGAGTAGGCCGTCTTAATAAGTTCAAAAAATTTATCAGCGAAAATTGTACATTGACGGAAGTTTACGGTAGCCGTATGAAAATGAAGTCACATCCTCCAAAAGCAGATAAGTATGTCTGCGGAAGTGATCAGATTTGGAATCCGGTGTTGACAATGGGCGTTTCACCAAATTACTTTTTGGGATTTGTAGAAAATCCGGATGACAAAATTGCATATGCACCAAGCTTTGGTAAAGATACTATGAGCGCTTCTAATAAGAAGAAGGTGAAACAGTATCTTGAGTCATTCGGACATCTTTCTGTAAGAGAGCAGTCAGGTCAGAAAATGATTAAGGATATGACTGGAAGAGATGCCGAGCAGCTTATCGATCCTACCTTTTTAATTGATAAAAAAGACTGGGAAGCCCTTGCTGTTACACCTGACATCAAAGAAAAATATATTTTGTTATACATTATGCAGAAAGATGATGAAGTATATGAGTATGCAAGAAAAATGAAAGAAAAGTTGGGAATTAAGTTAGTGGAAATCAGCAGATATGGCTATAATCCGGGATTTGTGGATGAAACTCTTATCGATGTAGGACCAAGAGAATTTCTAGGCTTGTTCCGTGATGCAGCTTATGTCTGCACCAATTCTTTCCATGGACTTGCTTATTCTGTTATTTTTGAGAAAGATTTTTGTTTGATTCCATGCAAACGTTTCACCACAAGAATTGACAATATGAGAAAGCTTTTACATATTGAAGCCAATGCAAATTTAAATGATGAAAATTCATTGACTGCAGTTTACGATAAAGAATATGTAAAATCTATCATCAAAGGAGAACGAGAAAAAGCGATTCGTTATTTAAAAGAAGGCATTTTGGAATAAGTATATAGTTCTGAAATGGCAGATAACAAATAGAAAGATAACGGAGGTATACAAATGTCAAAAGTTATGTCAAAAGTGGTTGATGTATGTTTCAAGCTGTTGATGTTTGGAATTTTAATTGCTACGATTTTCATTGACAAAAATGTGGATGTTCGATATCCAAACGAAGTGCGATGGGACAATGCAGGATATTTTCTCATAGCCATTTGCATTCTGGGTGTAATCGGATGTTTTGTCTGCAGGGCAAAGGAGCTGGATGAAAAAAAATGGAAGATAGCAATCATAGCAATAGCATTAACAACTGCGGTTATTCAGTTAATTATCAGTCTTTGGATGCCAACAGAAATCTCTACGGATTTTAAGCGTGTAAGAGAGGCGGCTATCGATATAGCTCAAGATGGAACCTTGGCTGGCAAGTCCTATTTTAAGGCATCACCGAATAATATTAATATTACAGTAGTGTTGTCGTTGGTGTACAAGATATTTGGAAATTGGCGAGCAGTTATCTTTATTGGAAGTTTACTGACGAATCTTTCAGTTATATTAATGTCTTTATCTATAACAAGAGTAACAAAAAGCAGATGGAGTGGCATTGTTATAGCTGTTTTAGGTGAAGTGCTGATAGCATTAACCTGGAGAGCATTTCTTCCATATACAGATAATTATGGTATGTTTTTTGTAGCATTAGCGATTTGGTTATACACGTCAAAGCTGCAGACTAAGATAAAAATGCCATTAGTAATTGCTGTAGGTATTGCAGGAGCATTTATAAAAGAGACGGTCTTAATCATTTTACTGGCAATCGGAATCCATGCTTTTATTGTCTGTTTAAAAGATAAAAACTACAAGAAGCTTTTGATTCAGACGGTGATTGCAATTCTTATCGTTTTTGTGGGAATGGCTGCATCAAAGGGAGTTAAGACAATCACAAGAAATCATTTGGAGTATGAAACAGTTGCCACAAGTAAAGGCTGGCAGTTCTTGTTCATGGTTGGACAGAATAATGAGTACCATGGTGTTGTGAATAAAAGTGATACCGAATTAAGAAAACAGATGCTGAAAGATTATAAGGATGGCGGCTTAAATTCAGCATTCTTAAAAGAAGCTCTTGGACGAATTAAGGGCAGAGGGTTGACAGGAAATGTAAAATTCTATCTGATAAAATTAAATGTTGCATATAATGATGGATATTTCCACAACATGCGCGGATTTAATGATAAGGATTTAAAGGAGAATTTCCTATACGACTTGTATGTGGATGATGAAACAACAGCCTATGCCATCGGTGCAGATGTGATGCAGGTTTTATGGGATATGGTTTTAGCACTGTTAATGATAAATGCATTTGTGTTATCTAGAAAGCATAAATCAGAACAGGATAAAGATACATTCCCGCAGATTGCTATTTTAGGAATCACAATGTACTTAATGATGTTTGAAGGCAGAGCAAAATATTTATATATGCTTATGCCGGTATATTTGTATTATGCAGGATTTATTATGACTAGATTTTGGAGTTTTTGTAGAGAAGTGAAAGAATCAGGTATATTGAAAGTCGAGAAGAATTAATATGGAAACGATAAAATTACTTTGGAACAAATTTGGACAATTTATTAAGTTTGCAATTGTGGGATGTTCAAATACCCTTATTAATCTTGCTGTGTATTATTTACTGATTTATGTGGGTGCCCATTATATTATTGCATATACATGTGGTTTCCTGGTCAGTGTTTGTAATGCATTTTATTGGAATAACAAATATGTATTTAAAAATAAACAGGAAACAAGCTTGATACGGGCATTTCTTAAGGTGTTTGCATCTTACGGTTCAAGTTTTCTTCTGTCTATTGTATTGATGAGCTTTATGGTTGAGTTGCTGCACATATCTTCGTTGATTGCACCTATTTTAAAGATGGTAATCACCATACCTTTGAACTTTGTGTTGAATAAGATATGGGCATTTAAAGATAAAAATGTAAAGAAGACAGATACGAAATGTGAGGAATAAGATGAAAGAGGAAAGTATGCTTTCAGTTGTGGTACCTTGCTTCCGGGAAGAAGAAGCATTACCTATTTTTTATAGTGAAGTAACAAAAGTGTTAAAGGGCATTGGTCATGATTATGAAATTATTTTAGTAAATGACGGTTCTACAGACCAGACATTATCTATTATGAAAGAACTTTCTAAGAAAGACGAACATGTTCATTATCTGTCTTTGTCAAGAAACTTTGGAAAAGAAGCAGCAATGTATGCCGGTTTATGTAATGCAAAAGGTGACTATGTGGCGATTATGGATGCAGATATGCAGGATCCGCCGGCTCTTTTGCCGGATATGGTAAAAATCTTAGACAGTGGTGAATATGACAGTGTTGCCACAAGACGAGTAACCCGTCAGGGAGAGCCGCCAATACGAAGTTTTTTTGCAAGAACATTTTACAAAATCATAAATAAAATATCCGATGCAGACATTGTGGATGGTGCAAGAGATTTCCGTCTGATGAAGCGGGAAATGGTGGATGCTATTGTTGCAATGTCAGAATACAACCGCTTTTCAAAGGGGATTTTTGGCTGGATTGGCTTTAGAACCTACTGGATGCCTTTTGAAAATGTGGAACGTGTAGCAGGAGAGACAAAATGGAATTTTTGGAAGCTTACCAAATATGCCATTGATGGTATTTTTAATTTCTCCCAGGTTCCTTTAAAAGTGTCATCATGGGCAGGAATTTTTATGACGTGTATGTCTATCCTGTGGATTATTTACATCGTAGTAAAGCGACTGTTCTTCGGAAATCCGGTAGAAGGCTGGGCTTCCACCGCATGTCTCATTGTTTTTGTTGGTGGTATTCAATTATTCTGTATGGGCATTATGGGGCAATACATAGCCAGAATCTACATGGAGACAAAAAACCGACCACGTTTTATCATTGCAGATACGGATATGAAAGATGTGACGGT
>JBGVIB010000038.1:0-41359 GCA_045122835.1 Lachnospiraceae bacterium | reverse complement strand
GCATGAGGGCCACACCCCGAATGTCTTAGTCGGACTTAGGAGTTAGTTCACCGGAACGTTGGCTCGGTCTGCGTGGAACCTTCTGCACCTGCCACCGGCGTCCGGGTAGAGACCATGACTATACCCACAAAACCAGAATTTACACGTTGCTTACCAGACACTAGCCAGAGCCTGTTTAATAATTCATCCCTACATTCCGTGCAACAATGCAAATTCTAAAAAAAGTATGAAACAAATAAAAATCACAAAATAATAGTTGACATTTATCCACCATAGTGATATTTTAAGTACATGGATGTTAGCACTCCTTAAAGTTGAGTGCTAACAAAGGCGAAAGGAAGTGACGCAGTGGAACTGGATGAAAGAAAAAGAAAGATTTTAGAAGCAATCATTCGAAATTATATGGAAACCGGTGAGCCAGTTGGGTCACGAACAATTTCCAAGTATACAGATTTGAATTTAAGCTCGGCGACCATTCGTAATGAGATGTCAGATTTAGAGGAAATGGGTTATATCCTTCAGCCCCATACTTCAGCCGGAAGAATTCCTTCAGATAAGGGTTACCGCTTTTACGTGGATACAATTATGGAACGTAAAGACCAGGAAGTAACAGAAATGAAGGAGATGATGATTGAAAGAGCAGATAAGATGGAGCTGGTGCTGAAAAACTTAGCAAAGGCTCTAGCGGCAAATACAAATTATGCAGCTATGGTATCTGCCCCGCAATGTCATTCCAACAAAGTGAAGTTTATACAATTATCTCAGGTCGATGAAACACAATTGTTAGCAGTGATTGTTTTGGAGGGGAACATCGTAAGAAACCAGATGTTGAACCTTACAAAACCACTTGATAATGAAACACTTCTAAAGCTCAATATACTTTTGAATAGCAGTCTGAATGGACTTACACTTTCAGAAATTAATCTGGGTGTAATTGCAAGATTAAAGGAGCAGGCAGGTATTCACAGTGATATCGTAAATGAAGTGTTAGATGCAGTGGCACAGACAATCCAGTCAGAAGAAGATTTGGAGATTTATACAAGCGGTGCAACGAACATTTTCAAGTATCCTGAGTTAAGCGAGAGCAACAAAGCAAGCGAGCTGATTCACACATTTGAAGAAAAACAGCAGCTTACTGAGTTAGTACAGGAAACGCTAAGTAATGAGTCAGAAACTGGAATCAAGGTATATATTGGAAATGAAAATTCCGTGCAGTCCATGAAAGATTGCAGTGTTATCACCTGCACTTATGAATTAGATGAAGGTATGCAGGGAACGATAGGAATTATAGGTCCAAAGCGAATGAATTATGAGAAAGCAGTGGATACCTTGAAGACTTTAATGGTACAGCTAGACACCATATATAAGAAAACATAGAAAGGGGCCTAAGGCGTGGAAGAAAAGAAACAGGAGACAATGGAAAACGCAGAAGAAACTGTTGATATAGAAGAAACAGTGGAAACAGTAGAAGGTGAAGTAGAAACAGAAGAAGATTCTCAGGATATCCAAGAGGAAGCAGAAGCTACGGAAGAAGAAAAACCGAAAAAATCCTTCTTTGGTAAAAAGGATAAGAAAGATAAGAAGGATGAGCAGATAGAAGCTTTGACTGACCAGGTGAAACGCCAGATGGCTGAGTTTGATAATTTCCGTAAACGTACAGAAAAAGAAAAAACACAGATGTATGAAATCGGAGCAAAGAGCATTATCGAAAAGATTTTGCCAGTTGTAGATAACTTTGAAAGAGGTCTGGCAACCATACCGGAAGAAGAAAAGGGAAGTCCTTTTGCAGAAGGTATGAATATGATTTACAAGCAGCTGATGACAGAGCTTGACAGTGCTGGTGTGAAGCCGATTGAAGCGGTGGGTGTAGAATTTAATCCGGATTACCATAATGCAGTAATGCAGGTGGAAAGCGAAGAATACGAATCTGGTGTAGTGGCACAGGAGCTCTTAAAAGGTTACATGTATCGTGATACCGTGGTAAGACATAGCATGGTAGCAGTAGTAAGCTAGACAGTTAATTATAATATTTATAGATATAGACAAATATTTTAGGAGGAATAAATCATGGGAAAAATTATTGGTATTGACTTAGGAACTACAAACTCTTGTGTTGCAGTAATGGAAGGCGGTAAGCCGGTTGTTATTGCAAACACAGAAGGTGCAAGAACTACACCATCTGTAGTAGCATTTACAAAGACAGGAGAAAGATTAGTAGGTGAACCTGCAAAGCGTCAGGCTGTAACAAATGCAGAAAAGACAATCTCTTCCATTAAGAGACATATGGGAACCGATTATAAGGTAGCAATTGATGATAAGAAGTTTTCTCCACAGGAAATTTCTGCAATGATTTTACAGAAATTAAAGACAGATGCTGAGAATTACTTAGGTGAAAAGGTAACAGAGGCAGTTATCACTGTACCAGCTTACTTCAATGATGCAGAAAGACAGGCAACAAAGGATGCTGGTAAGATCGCAGGACTTGATGTAAAGCGTATCATCAACGAGCCTACAGCTGCAGCGTTAGCTTACGGTCTTGATAATGAAAATGAGCAGAAGATTATGGTATATGATTTAGGTGGTGGTACATTTGACGTATCTATCATTGAAATCGGTGATGGTGTTATCGAAGTATTGGCAACTGCTGGTGACAACCGTTTAGGTGGTGATGATTTCGACCAGAAGATTACAGAATATATGTTAGCTGACTTCAAGCAGAAGGAAGGCGTTGACTTATCTGGTGATAAGATGGCATTACAGAGATTAAAAGAAGCAGCAGAGAAGGCAAAGAAAGAATTATCTTCTTCTACTACTACAAATATCAACCTGCCATTCATCACAGCAACAGCAGAAGGTCCTAAGCATTTCGATATGGATCTTACAAGAGCAAAATTTGATGAGTTAACACATGATTTAGTAGAAAGAACAGCAGAACCGGTAAATCGTGCATTAAAGGATGCTGGATTAACTGCAAGCGAATTAAGCAAGGTATTATTAGTAGGTGGTTCTACACGTATCCCTGCTGTACAGGATAAAGTAAAACAGTTGACAGGACATGAGCCTTCTAAGACATTGAATCCGGATGAATGTGTAGCAATCGGTGCTTCTATCCAGGGTGGTAAATTAGCAGGTGATGCCGGTGCAGGCGAAATCCTTCTTCTTGATGTAACTCCATTATCATTATCTATCGAAACAATGGGTGGTGTTGCAACAAGATTAATTGAGAGAAATACAACTATTCCTACAAAGAAGAGCCAGATTTTCTCTACAGCAGCAGATAACCAGACAGCTGTTGATATCAATGTAGTACAGGGTGAAAGACAGTTTGCAAGAGATAATAAGTCATTAGGTCAGTTCCGTTTGGATGGTATCCCACCAGCAAGACGTGGTGTACCACAGATTGAAGTTACATTTGATATTGATGCAAATGGTATCGTTAATGTATCTGCTAAGGATTTAGGAACAGGTAAGGAACAGCACATTACAATTACTGCTGGTTCTAATATGTCAGATGATGATATCGAAAAGGCAGTTAAGGAAGCTGCTGAGTACGAAGCTCAGGATAAGAAGCGTAAGGAAGCAGTAGACACAAGAAATGATTGTGACTCTATGGTATTCCAGACTGAGAAGGCACTTCAGGAAGTTGGAGATAAGGTTGATGCAAACGACAAGACAGCAGTAGAAGCTGACCTTGCAGCATTAAAATCCCTCATTGAAGCTTCTGCAAATGCAGAAGAAATGACAGATTCTCAGATTGATGAGATGAAGGCTGCTAAGGAAAAACTTATGGAAAGTGCTCAGAAAGTATTTGCAAAAATGTATGAGAACGCTCAGGGTGCTGCAGGTGCAGGTCCGGATATGGGTGCCGCAGGTGCAGGCAGCGAAGCAGGCTATGATGATGTAGTTGATGGAGATTATAAAGAGGTTTAGTAACGATTACCAATAAGACCTGTGCTACACAAGAATGTATAGTGTAGCATAGGTCTGCAAGAAAACATAGAAATGTGGTAACTATTCAGGGTAGGACTATGCTATACTGCACAGTCTGTAAGAAAACATAGTGATAGTATGCAATAATCCATCACCGTAGGTGATTTTGCATGGATTTTTGCATGTTATTATGAATGGAATTCATAATAACATTGGCAACCTATGAGGTACTGAATAGTTATGGAATGTGAATGAGGCTGTCTGCAGAAGGAAACGACTGCAGACAGCTTATGCGTACACAGAAGATACGGTATTTATTGAACACTCTGGGAAATTGCAGTAAAGTGCCGTGATTATGGCAGTATGGAGGAAATTATGGCAGAAAGTAAGAGAGATTGTTACGAAGTCCTCGGCGTAGACCGGGGGGCAGATGATGCCACCATAAAAAAAGCATACCGTAAACTTGCAAAGCAATATCATCCTGATATGAACCCGGGCGATAAGGAAGCTGAAAAGAAGTTTAAGGAAGCTTCAGAAGCTTATGCAATTTTAAGTGATCCGGATAAGAGAAGACAGTATGACCAGTTTGGTCACTCTGCATTTGAAGGCGGTGCAGGCGGTGGTGCCGGTGGATTTGGTGGCTTTGACTTTAGCGGTGCTGATATGGGTGACATATTTGGCGACATATTTGGCGATTTATTTGGTGGCGGAAGAAGTCGTGCACAGAACAGTAACCAGCCTATGAAAGGTGCAAATGTACGTGCAAGCGTGCGTGTGACCTTTGAAGAAGCTGTGTTTGGTTGTGAAAAAGAAATTGAAATCACATTAAAAGATCCATGTACTACATGTAATGGAAGCGGTGCAAAGCCGGGAACAGCACCACAGACCTGTTCAAAATGTGGTGGTAAGGGACAGGTGGTATTTACACAGCAGTCCTTATTTGGTGTAGTCAGAAATGTACAGTCTTGTCCGGATTGTAAGGGTAGCGGAAAGATTGTAAAGGAAAAATGTTCCGATTGTCAGGGAACTGGATTTGTCAGCCGCAGAAGAAAGATACAGGTAAGTATTCCTGCAGGTATTGATAATGGACAGAGCATCCGCATCCGTGATAAGGGTGAACCAGGTGTAAATGGTGGACCAAGAGGTGATTTGTTAGTAGAGGTAGCCGTATCCAGACATCCGATTTTGCAGCGTCAAGATATGAATATTTTCTCAACAGCACCGATTTCTTTTGCTCAGGCAGCTTTAGGCGGGGAAGTGCGTATTACCACAGTGGATGGTGATATACTTTATGAAGTAAAGCCAGGAACACAGACGGATACCAAAGTTCGATTAAAAGGAAAAGGTGTGCCATCACTTCGCAATAAGCAGGTTCGAGGAGATCATTATGTAACATTAGTAGTGCAGGTTCCGGACCGTTTGAATGCAGAAGCAAAAGAACTGCTTCGTCAGTTTGATGCTGTTACCGGCAATACATTAAAGACAAATGGCGACGAAAAACCGAAAAAAAAGAAATTTGGAGAAAAAATAAAAGAATCAATTGAAGATTTAATAGATGGTGACAAATAAGAGAAAAACGCTAGTAACCAGTGAGTTATTAGCGTTTTTTTTGAAAGGTTTATGTTATTTCAGATAAAAAAATTGTATTGTATTTCTAAAAGTGCTATACTAAAAGTTAGCAGGACATAATTGCTTATACATAAGGAGTGGGAGTAAATGAGTACAATTATTCAGGAAGTGACAGAGCGTACTGTGCAACGAGGCAGCCTTCTGTATTCAGAAAATGATGTGGTAAACGAGATAGTTGTGATTAAAGAAGGGCACCTTCTGGCAATGGGTAAAAGCGGAAAGGTGGAATTAAAGAAAGGCAGTGTAATTGGTCTGATTGAAGGGATGCATGGCAGATATATCAGAAATTATGTTGCCGATATGGATACGGTGTTACAGGTGTATCCGTTGTACAAGCTGACATTTGTGGAGCAATTTGAATCATTGCCTTTAGACAGAGTACAGATGGGAAATCTGGTTGACTCTATAGTGGAACAGGTGTTAATGTTTATTGGAAAGTATAGTGCGAAGAAAGCACATGTTGATAGATTTCATAATTATATTGGTGAGTGTATCCAGATGTATACCAAGCTTTGTAATGCGTATGGGATGCCACAGAAGTCAATCAATCGTTTGCAGCAGATACAACAGTTTGAGCCGGAAAGTCCATATCAGGAGGAATATGTAAAGTATTTTGAGCAGCTGATGGCTATGCCGAAGGAAGCGAAGAAACCTTTTTTTGCAGCAAGTCTGTACATGAGTAAATTAATGCTTCAGCAAGCAATTACTTTGATGGAAGATTTAGAAGATATGATGGAGGATGCCAATGTCTATGTGCAGAATCATCAGAACTTTATTGTTGGAGAAGAACCAGACACGCTGTTTGCCTTGTTTGAAGATTTGATTTTGCAGCTTAGTCGAAAAAAGAGTAATATTACAGTTTTGCAAAAGAAGACAGAAGAAATTTTGAATTTTGCAGGTACTTTTGAATCCATTGACAGAGGCGTAATTAGGCAGACAAGAGAAAATTTTGCTAATAAATTAGAATTATACAATAATTTAGCTGATGGAGATTTAGGTGAATCCAGTGATGTGGAGATGGAAGCGTTCGGAGAATATACAGATGCACAATTACAACTGGTTCGCACACAGACAGAGAATGCGGCGGAGAGGATTATAGCATATGCCGGGTTGTCGGAAGATAAGAATGATCTTCTGCGTAAGCATCTGACAGAATATGGTAATCTGCAAGATAAGATGGCAACCACAGATGAAGTTCGCAGAATGCGTAAAAAGTTAACAGAACTTTTCTATGATTATTACGAGGCAATATTCTTTAAATATCATAATTCCAGTGATAAGAATGAATTAATAGAAATGTTCTTAGATTATGGCTTTATGGATGACAAGCTTGTACCGGAGAAGATGATAGCAGATTTGTATTTCCTCAAATTTGATGGATATGAGGGAAATTATCCGATCTTTACCATGAGAGAATGGTTAGAAGCGATCTATGATGGAAGAGAGGAACCATCCAGAAATGAATTTGAATTAGATTATGAGGGCAATCTTCGTGAAATGAAGAAAACCCAGAAAATTACACCTGAGGAGGAAAAAGCTTACCGGGAAGACCAGAAAGGAAAAGTATCCTTTGAACTTCGAAATATGCTGTCCTCAGCCAACCGTTTGACGCAGGGACAGATCCTTACATTCTGTCCGGTTCTTCATGCAGAGGAAGATGAAGATAGTCCGGCAAAATTACTTTTGCAAAAGGTTAAGTTAGCAGAAACTTTGGATAAATTAGTGGAAGTTGATTTCTCCTGCTTCTATCGACAGATTGTATTCTGGGATACAGACCATGGTATTAAGAAGGAATTGATTGATAAGAAGGTATACCCAAATCTTATTCTTATGCCAAATGTTGGTGTGAATGGTGTTATGTGGCAGGAAGTGGCTGGTCCTAGAAAAGATACGCCGGCACGGTTTGCTTTCCCAATGTTTACGAGAGAAGACCTTACTAAGATGGTAATACCAGTGTTAGGACAATATCGTTGGGAGATTTGCAGAAATATACAGGGAGTATACTGGAATGATTTGCAGGAAAAGTCTTTGACATCAGAGTATTTTGATTATGCACAGTTCTATAAGAAGAACAGAGAACTGACAATCCAGGCAAAGGATCGTATAAAACAGCAGTTAGTAAAAGCAAAGAACAGCTTTAAGAATATGTTTGTACAGGATTATACAGAGTGGGTATTATATGAGTCTAACGGTTCTTCAAGATTGAATAAGGTGTCAAGGGAGATTATAGCAGCCTACTGTCCGTTTTCAGTAGAGTACAGAAACAAATTAGCGCAGAACCCAAGCTATACAGCAGGAATCGAGCGTTATGAGCGTATTCGTCGTGATAAGAAGAAACGTGCAGATAGTATGGAGAATACCTTAATCAAAAACAAAGGTACTATCACAGAAGAACTGCAGGACTATTTCAATTATCTGGATATGTAAAAATACGTAACTATTATAGTAACATTTAGTAAATGTCATGTTATTTAATATTTAAGAAAGGAAAAGGATATATGCCCTATGACATATATCCTTTTGGTGTGATTATGAAGTGGAATAAGTATACGATTAAAACAGTGGCAGAGGCAGAGGACGTAATTATCAGCAGCCTTGCAGATTTGGGTATTGAAGGAGCAGAGATCGAGGATAATGTACCTCTCACTGAGGCAGAGAAGGCACAGATGTTTGTGGATATTCTTCCGGATAAGGATGCCTCAGATAATACTGCATACATCAGTTTTTATTTAGAGCCGGAACAGGATAATGAAAAAATAGTAGAAGATGTGAAAAATGAATTAGAGTTTTTAAGAAGCTTTATGGAAGTTGGGGAAGGTACTATTACATCTGGTGAAACTGAAGATGCAGACTGGATTAATAAATGGAAGGAATATTTCAAGCAGTTCTATGTAGATGATATTTTAATCAAACCATCCTGGGAAGAAAGAAAACCAGAAGACGCAAATAAGCTGTTGATTGAAATCGACCCTGGAACTGCATTCGGAACCGGTATGCATGAAACCACACAGCTTTGTATCCGCCAGATCAAGAAATATATAAAGGATGATATGCAGCTGTTAGATTTAGGAACAGGAAGCGGAATTTTATCCATTGTGGCATTGAAGTTAGGTGCCGCCCATGCAGTAGGAACTGATTTAGATGTAAATGCCATTCATGCAGTGGGGGAAAATATGGAGACCAACGGAATTTCGGCAGAGAATTATGAAGTTATTCTGGGCAATCTCATTGACGATAAGGAAGTACAGGATACCGTTGGCTATGAAAAATATGACATGGTAACAGCTAACATTTTAGCAGAGATTCTGACAGCCATGACACCGGTTGTACCACAGACCTTGAAAAAAGGTGGTATCTACATTACATCCGGTATTCTTGCTGAAAAAGTGGATATGGTAAAAGAGGTAATAGAAAAATGTGGAATGACTGTGTTAGAGGTGACATACCAGAAAGACTGGGCGTCGATTACTGCACAGAAAAATTAATGGAGTGTGGATATGGATTACTTTTTTGCGGAACCGTCGTGGATACAGGATGGTAAAATCATAATACAGGGCGATGATGTGAAGCATATTACTAATGTACTTCGCATGAAGCCAGGAGAGGAACTTCTCATTGGCAACGGAGTCGACACCAAGTATATCTGTAAAATTATAGAAATGGACAAGCACCAGGTGGTGACGGAGATTTTAGAGGAAGACAGGACACCGTCAGAGCTTCCTATTAAGATTACCTTATTTCAGGGACTTCCAAAGGGTGATAAAATGGAGCTTGTGATTCAGAAAGCAGTAGAGCTTGGTGCCTATGAAATTGTACCAGTAGCCATGAAAAACTGTGTAGTAAAATTAGATGAAAAGAAGGCTGCTGCAAAAGTAAAGCGTTGGCAGACGATAGCAGAAAGTGCCGCAAAGCAATCAAAGAGAATGATTGTGCCGAAAGTAAAAATGCCAATGACTTTTCGTCAGGCACTTGACTATGGCAAAACCTTAGATTATAATTTGATACCGTATGAAAATGAGAACGGCATGGACGCAGCAAGAGAAAAAGTAAATGCATGTAGAAAGTATAAGCATATCGGTTTTTATATCGGTCCTGAGGGAGGATATGACCCTTCTGAGATAGAATTAGCAGATGAAGCAGGATTTCCACGGATTTCATTAGGAAAAAGAATCCTGCGAACGGAAACCGCAGGTCTTGCAGTATTGTCCATTTTAATGTTTGCCATAGAAGAATAGGCAGAAAGGATATTTGCCACCATGAGCGAAATATATTTTGACAATTCAGCCACAACCCGCTGTTACCCACAGGTTGCGGAGAGAATGATGCAGATCATGACAGAGGAATACGGGAACCCGTCCTCCATGCATAAAAAAGGTTTTGAAGCGGAACAGTATGTAAAAGAAGCAAAAGAGCTGATTGCCAAAAATTTAAAAGTAAATGAAAAGGAAATCCTTTTCACATCAGGAGGCACCGAGTCAGACAATTTAGCAATTATTGGCAGCGCCTTAGCAAATCATAGAGCAGGCAACCATATTATAACAACAAGCATAGAACATCCGGCAGTAAAAAATACTGTAAAACACTTAGAAGAACAAGGCTTTCGCATTACTATGCTACCAGTAGACCAGTACGGAGTGGTAAAGATGGATGCCTTCAAAGAAGCCTTGTGCGAAGACACTATATTAGTGTCCATTATGTATGTAAACAACGAAGTAGGAGCCAGACAGCCTATAGAAGAAATTGCTGCTCATATAAAGGAAACAAAATCAAAAGCACTGTTTCACGTAGACGCCGTACAGGGGTATGGAAAATACCGTATTTTCCCAAAGAAAATGGGTATAGACATGCTTTCTGTAAGCGGTCACAAAATCCATGGACCGAAGGGAATTGGCTTTCTTTACATCCGTGATAAAGTAAAAATAAAGCCAATCACATTTGGCGGCGGACAGCAGGGTGGCATCCGCTCCGGCACTGAAAATGTACCAGGCATCGCAGGTATCGCAGAAGCGGTTCGCCTCTGCTACGACAATTTTGATGAAAAAATAGAAACCCTATATGAACGGAGAGACCAGTTTGTAAAGGGAATTGAATCCATAGAAGGCTGCCGCATCAACGGCATGCCAGACAGAGAAGGAGCACCGCACATTGTCAGTGTAACCTTTGAGGGTGTTCGTAGCGAGGTACTTCTTCATGCTTTGGAGGACAAAAATATTTATGTCTCAGCCGGTTCCGCCTGTGCCTCTAACAAACCGGAGCCAAGCGCAACTCTGTTAGCCATGGGTTTATCCATGAAAGAGATCGAAGGAACCATACGTTTCAGCTTTTCCTTCGATACCACCGCCGCGGAGATTACTTACTGCATAGAATCATTGCAGGAATTGTTACCACGCTTGCGTAAATATACACGTAAGTAGACTGAATTATAAAGACGTTGTGAAGTATCAGTCAGCAGACAATTTTGATAATTCACGGACTTGTTATCATTAAAGTTTTATAGAAGAAAGGAACCCATTATGTACAAAGCATTTTTAATAAAGTACGGAGAAATCGGTGTCAAGGGAAAAAACCGCTACTTATTTGAAGACGCCCTGGTTAGCCAGATACGCTATGTCTTAGAAGATGCAGAAGGCGAATTTGAAGTCCGCAAAGAACAGGGACGCATCTATGTAGAATGTTCCGACGATTACGATTACGAAGAAACTGTATCCTGCCTAAAGAAGGTATTTGGTGTAGTCTGGATCTGCCCAGTCGTATTCTTTGAAGACAACGGATTTGAAGACACTGCAGAGCGTGTCATTAATTTCATCGATACTGTATATGAGAAAAAAGATTTCTCATTTAAAGTGCACTGCCGCAGAGCTAGAAAAAATTATCCAATGGAATCCATGGAAGTCAATGCAGAGATGGGACATCGCTTGTTAGAGCATTTCAAAGATTTGTCTGTAAATGTCCATAAGCCGGATGTAATGCTATGCATGGAAATTCGGGAGAAAATCTACGTGTATTCCGAGATGATTCCAGGACCAGGAGGAATGCCACTAGGAACAGCAGGTAAAGCGATGTTATTGTTATCTGGTGGTATTGATAGCCCAGTAGCCGGTCACATGATAGCAAAACGAGGTGTAAAAATAGATGCTATTTATTTCCATGCACCGCCGTATACAAGTGAACGCGCAAAACAAAAGGTAGTGGATTTGGCAAAAATTGTGTCAGAATATACAGGTCCAATTGATTTGCATGTGGTAAATTTTACAGATATTCAGCTGTATATTTATGAAAAATGTCCTCATGAAGAATTAACAATCATTATGCGACGTTATATGATGCGTATCGCAGAGCATTTTGCAGAAGAAAAAGGCTGCTTAGGATTGGTAACAGGAGAAAGTATCGGGCAGGTGGCAAGCCAGACTATGCAGAGCCTGATGGCAACTAACGAAGTGTGCCATATGCCGGTGTATCGTCCGCTTATCAGCTTTGACAAGCAGGATATTGTAGATGTGGCGGAACGCATTGGAACCTATGAGACATCTATCCAGCCATTTGAGGATTGTTGTACCATATTCGTGGCAAAGCATCCGGTTACAAAACCAAATTTAAAAGTAATTCGTAAAAATGAAGAAAATCTGTCAGATGATATCGATCGGCTTATGGAAGAAGCCATTGCTTCTACAGAAGTAATTAGCATAAGAAAGTAGACAAAAAATGGGGAACCATTCGGTTCCCCCATTCCATTTGTAGTATGCTTTACCCCGTAACTACGTAATTAGATGATGTATGGTTTTAAAGTTTCCATAACATCGGTAACATCACCTTCAGCGTGGATGTTTAAGTTGATTGGTTTAGATAAATCTAAGCTGAAGATACCCATGATGGATTTCGCATCGATTACGTAACGACCGGATACTAAATCAAAATCAAAATCGAATTTTGTGATATCGTTTACAAAAGATTTAACCTTATCAATGGAATTTAATGAAATCTGTACTGTTTTCATATTGCCACCCTCCTTTTTTGTTCATACTAATATTACCGTTTAGCATTATAAAAGTCAAGTGAAAGAGGGCAAAATTAGAAATATTACACAGTTTTCACGAATTGAACAAAAAATAAAGAAACAGGTAGGCAAGTATGACAAGGTAAAGAAGAATGGACGCGGAAATAGGTGAAAATGTGAATTGATAATGGTCGATTTTACTATAATATGCGAAAAAATTTGTATAAATTGTAGCAAATCATAATTATTAAAAAAGGACTGTGGTATGTTGCATAGTCCATAGGATAACATAGAAATTACAGGCAAACATCCATTAATCAGGAGAGGTTTTTTGCTTTTAACTATAATGTAATTCATGGTGAAAGCATTTAACAGATAGATAAATTAATTGGTTTGAAAGGAGACAGGCTATGCAAAAGGCAGCATTGCATAATTTAGGCTGTAAAGTAAATGGCTATGAAACAGATGCCATGCAGCAGATATTAGAAGATGCGGGATATGAGATTGTGGATTTTTCAGAAAAGGCGGATGTGTATATTATTAATACCTGTACAGTAACCAATATGGCAGACAGAAAGTCCAGACAGATGCTCCATCGTGCCAGAAAGCAGAATCCGGATGCTATTGTTGTTGCTGCGGGCTGCTATGCACAGGAATCAGCAGAGGAGCTGAAGCGGGAAACCGGTGTGGATATCCTGCTTGGAAATAACCAGAAGGGGGGATTACTACAGGCAATCCGTCAGTTTGAACAGGAACGGACACAGGTCGTCTGTGTGACAGATATTTCAGGAAGTACTGAATATGAGCAGTTATCTGTTGTAAAAACGGCAGAACATACAAGGGCTTATATTAAAGTACAGGATGGCTGTAATCAGTTTTGTAGCTATTGTATTATTCCATATGCCAGAGGACGTGTGCGAAGCAGAAGTGCAGAGGACATCATAAAGGAAACAGAGAATTTAGCAGAAGCAGGATATCGGGAAGTAGTACTAACTGGCATTCATATCAGCTCCTATGGAATTGATTTCATGGAAGAAAAGGAGAATCTGTTGTCTCTGTTAAGGAAGCTTCATGAGGTGGAGGGGATTGAGCGTATTCGTTTAAGTTCCCTTGAGCCGCGTATTGTGACAGAAGAATTTGTGAAAGGGATAGTGGAACTTCCTAAAATCTGCCCACATTTTCATTTGTCGCTCCAGAGTGGCTGCAATACAGTGCTTAAGCGTATGAATCGCCATTACACAGCAGAGGAATACGCGGCAGGTGTGAATTTACTTCGCCGGTATTATGAGCATCCAGCAATTACAACAGATATTATTGTAGGTTTTCCACAAGAAACAGAAGAAGAATTTGAGCAGACTGCTGCATTTACAGATGAGATTGCTTTTTATGAGACACATATTTTTAAATATTCCATGCGTGAAGGAACAAGAGCTGCTGCAATGGAGGGACAGATTTCAGAACAAATTAAGACGCAGAGAAGCAAAGTGTTATTAGATAAAAATAAACTTCACATGGAATCATTCTGCAGCTATTATATTGATAAAGAAGTGGATATACTGATAGAAGAAACAGTGGAAATAAGCGGAAAACAGTATCAGGTTGGACATACAAAAGAGTATGTAATGGTTGCTGTGGAAGCAGAAGAAAACCTGAGAAATCAAATAATTACAGTGGTAATCAAAGATTTTTTAACAGAAAAAATTATGAAAAGTGAAATAACACGTTGCCATTTTTGAGATAATATATTAAAATAGTTAGGAAGTTTAATTTTGAGGTCGTGAATTATGCAAGATTTAAATAACACACAATATTTTAAAGTACAGGTAGAACCGGAGACACAGGTAAAGGATATTTTAGAAGCCGTTTTTGAAGCATTGTCTGAAAAAGGCTATAATCCGGTGAATCAGATTGTGGGGTACGTGATGTCAGGAGACCCTACTTATATTACAGGTCATAAGAATGCCAGAAGTTTGATTATGAAGGTAGAACGTGACGAGATTGTTGAGGAGTTACTGACTTCTTATATCAAGAATAAGAATTGGCAGTAGTAGGATAGTTTATGCGTATAATGGGATTAGATTATGGATCAAAGACAGTGGGAGTGGCAGTCTGTGATCCGCTTGGAATTACTGCCCAGGGGATAGAAACTATAACCAGAAAGCAGGAGAATAAATTACGTCAGACATTGGCACGGATTGAGGAATTGGTACAGGAATACCAGGTAGAGGAAATTGTGGTAGGTTTACCAAAACACATGAATAACACTATTGGTGACAGAGGCGAGAAATCTATCGAATTTGGCAAAATGTTAGAGAGAAGATGTGGAATCCCTGTAAAAATGTGGGATGAGCGTTTGTCAACGGTGGAAGCAGAACGTTCTTTGATGGTCAATGGTGTAAGGAGAGAAAATAGAAAACAATATGTGGACAAGATAGCTGCAGTTATTATTTTGCAGAATTATTTGGATGCACATTCTATATCACAGACGGAATAATGATAGCACAGCAAGAGAAAGTCGTAAAAGGAGCCTCTGGTTTTACGGAAACAGTATGACAGAGGTGTCTTTTCATGTGCATAAATAAGTGAATGTCGAATAATAAAACAAAGAAATGAGGTGGAAGATAGTATGGAAAAAATAGAATTTACTTTTGCAGATACAAATGAGACAGTAGATTTTTATATTTTAGAAGAAACAAAGATTAACGGAATGCAGTATTTGCTGGTAACCGATTCAGATGACGAGGAAGAGGAAGAAGCCGAAGCATATATTTTAAAAAATTTATCTTCTGAGACGGACGAGGAAAATGTATATGAAATGGTAGAAGATGATGAGGAATTAGAAGCGGTTTCTAAAATCTTTGCAGAAGAATTAGAGGATTATGATATCGAATATTAAATAAAATGAAACTATAAGGGTATTGAATAGTTACAACAAAATAGAAAATGGAGGTAGGATTTTGAAGGCAGTAAGTGATTCGAAATTAAAAGTCATTCCGCTCGGTGGCTTAGAACAAATTGGAATGAATATGACTGTATTTGAGTATGAAGACAGCATTATTGTAGTAGATTGTGGATTATCCTTTCCGGAAGATGACATGCTGGGGATAGATTTAGTAATTCCGGATGTGACATACTTAAAGGATAATATTAATAAGGTAAAGGGTATCGTGATTACTCATGGACATGAGGATCATATTGGAGCATTGCCTTATGTGTTGCCGGAAGTCAATATGCCTGTGTATGCAACGAAGCTTACCATGGGATTGATTGAGAATAAATTAAAAGAGCATAATCTTTTAAGAAGCACAAAGAGAAAGGTAATCAAGCACGGACAGTCGGTGAATCTTGGTTGTTTCCGTATTGAATTTATCAGAACAAACCACAGTATTCAGGATGCGTCAGCATTTGCTATCTATTCGCCTGCTGGAATTGTGGTTCATACGGGAGACTTTAAGGTGGATTATACCCCGGTTTTTGGTGATGCCATTGATTTGCAGCGTTTAGGGGAGATTGGTAAAAAAGGAGTTCTGGCATTGATGTGTGATAGTACTAATGCGGAGCGACCGGGCTTTACCATGTCTGAAAAAACATTAGGAAGAACTTTTGACAATTTATTTGCGGAGCATAAAAACAGCCGAATTATTGTGGCAACATTTGCATCTAACGTGGATCGCGTGCAACAGATTATAAACTCAGCAGACAAGTTTGGACGTAAGGTTGTTATTGAAGGACGAAGCATGGTAAATGTAATTACCACAGCGTCAGAGTTAGGATATTTAAAGATTCCAGATAAGACTCTGGTGGATATTGAGCAGATGAAGAACTACCCGGATGAGCAGATGGTTATTATCACTACAGGAAGTCAGGGTGAGTCCATGGCGGCGTTGTCTAGAATGGCAGCAAGTATTCACAAGAAAGTGACTATTATGCCGGGAGATACGATTATTTTCAGTTCCAACCCAATTCCTGGAAACGAAAAGGCAGTATCCAAGGTGATTAATGAATTGTCGGCTAAAGGTGCTAATGTTATTTTCCAGGATACCCACGTATCCGGACATGCGTGTCGTGAGGAGATTAAATTAATCTATTCTCTGGTAAAACCAAAGTATTCCATTCCGGTGCATGGCGAATACCGTCACTTAAAAGCTCAGGCAGGATTAGCTGAGGAATTAGGTATTGCAAAGGAAAATATATTTATTATACGTTCCGGTGACGTATTATCTATGAATGCAGAAGAAGCAGCAGTAATTGACCATGTACAGACAGGCGGAATTTTAGTAGATGGTCTTGGAGTTGGAGATGTTGGTAATATTGTACTTAGGGACAGACAGCGTCTTGCTGAAGATGGAATCTTAATTGTAGTGCTTACATTAGAGAAATACAGCAACCAGCTTCTTGCAGGTCCGGATATTGTGTCAAGAGGCTTTGTGTATGTAAGGGAGTCAGAAGACTTGATGGAAGAAGCAAGACAAATGGTAAATGATGCCTTAGAGGATTGTCTTGATAGAAATATTACAGACTGGGGCAAGATAAAGAATGTATTAAAGGATACGTTAGGAGATTTTCTGTGGAAGAGAACGAAACGTAATCCAATGATCTTGCCTATTATTATGGAAGTATAGAAAATATTTTGTATGTAAAAAGGAGGGTATGTATGGAGGAGGTAAAAGCACAGGTAGCTCAGTTAGTTGAGGCAATAAAGAATAGTGAGCCATACCAAAAATATTCCGAGGTATCTTATGAAGTTAGAAAATCTCCAAAGCTATGGCAGGAACTTACCGAATATAGAAAAAATATTTTCGAAATGCAGATGGAGTTAGAGGGAGATGCTTTGTTTGACACTTATGATCACTACGAGAAGGACAATGAACAGTTCCGTCGTGATCCACTGGTGAATAACTACTTGAATGCGGAGCTTGAACTGTGCAGAATGATACAGAAGATTGATGCTATTATATTGGATGCAATTGATATAGAGCTATAAAAAAGTTAGGAGCAGCAGATGAAGTCAAAACGAGTTGTCATGTCAGTGGTGAGTGCAGTATTTAATATTAGTGTATTGATTATTGTGATTGTTCTGATTAAGGATGCAGCCGCATATGTATACGATTATGGGTACCGGATATTTGCAGAACCACCGATGGCAGAAGAACCAGGCAGAGACGTAATATTTACCGTCGAGCCAGGGGATTCCGTAGAAGAAATCGCCGCGAATTTAAAAAAAGAAGGATTAATCAGAGATGCAAGTCTTTTTGTCTGGCAAGAGAGAGTTTCAGCGTATTATGGAGATGAAAAGGCGGGCACTTACACGTTAAATACATCACAGACGGTAGGGGAGATGCTTGCTATTTTGGCAGGAGAAGCATCTTCCACAGAGGAAGAATAGAAGAACTGCGGAGGCAGAAATGATTGTAGAAGAACGGTTGCTCACATATATCAATTCTTTAGATAGTGGCAACACTAGTTTCCTAGACGAATTAGAAAAAGAAGCGTTGGAGAACTATGTGCCCATTATCAGAAAAGATATGCAGAGCTTTCTAAAAGTAATGCTTGCCATGAAGCAGCCCGGACGTGTGTTAGAGGTGGGAACGGCAGTTGGATTTTCCACATTACTCTTAAGTGAGTACGGACCGGAAGATATGCATATTACAACAATAGAAAATTACGAAAAACGTATTCCTGTTGCAAAAGCCAATTTTGCAAAAGCAGGGAAAACGGAGCAGATTACTCTTTTAGAGGGGGATGCTGCAGATATATTAAAAACATTAGAGGAGCCTTTCGATTTTATTTTTATGGATGCAGCGAAAGGACAATATCTGACATTTTTGCCAGATTGTGTTCGTTTGCTGAAGGAAGGCGGAATTCTGATTACAGATAATGTGCTACAGGATGGAGAAATTATGGAATCACGATTTGCAGTAACAAGGCGAAATCGTACTATTCATACCAGAATGCGTGAGTATCTGTATGCTGTGAAACATCATCCATTGCTTGAAAGCAGTATTTTACCAGTAGGTGATGGGATTACATTAAGTGTAAAAAGAAATGGAAAGTCAGACGAGCTATGAGAAAAACAGAATTATTAATTCCGGCAAGTAGCCTGGAGGTTTTAAAAACAGCAGTTGTATTTGGAGCAGATGCTGTATATATCGGCGGGGAAGCATTTGGGCTTCGTGCAAAGGCAAAGAATTTTTCTATGGAAGATATGAAGGAAGGAATCGAATTTGCCCATGCCCGTGGGGTAAAGGTCTATGTGACAGCTAACATATTAGCACACAATGGGGATCTTTTCGGCGTTGAGGAATATTTCAAAGAATTGAAAGAAATAAAACCAGATGCATTAATTATATCTGATCCGGGTGTCTTTACCATTGCAAAGCGCATTTGCCCGGAAATTGAGGTGCATATCAGTACCCAGGCAAACAATACCAATTATGCCACCTATCGCTTCTGGTACGATTTGGGCGCTACACGAGTAGTAGCTGCGAGGGAATTGTCTTTAAATGAGATTAAAGAGATTCGTAATACAATACCTGAGGATATGGAAATTGAGGCTTTTATTCATGGTGCTATGTGTATTTCCTATTCAGGAAGATGTCTGCTCAGTAATTATTTTACAGGGCGGGATGCCAACAAGGGTGCCTGCACCCATCCATGCCGTTGGAAATACGCAGTGGTGGAAGAAAAACGTCCGGGAGAATATCTGCCGGTATATGAAAATGAACGTGGCACTTATATTTTCAATTCAAAGGATTTGTGTATGATTGAACACATTCCGGAAATTTTAGATGCAGGCATTGACAGTCTTAAGATTGAGGGCCGTATGAAAACGGCACTTTATGTTGCTACGGTGGCAAGAACTTATCGTAAAGCAATTGATGATTATTTAGAATCCCCAGAAAAATATCAGCAGAATTTAGAGTGGTATAAGAGCGAAATTGCAAAGTGTACTTACCGTCAGTTTACAACAGGCTTCTTCTTCGGAAAGCCGGATGAAAATACACAGATTTATGACAGCAACACCTACTGCAAAGAGTATACGTATCTGGGTATTGTTGGCGAACAGAATGAGAAAGGCTTTCATGAAATCGAACAGCGGAATAAGTTTTCGGTAGGAGAGCAGATTGAAGTTATGAAACCGGATGGAACCAATCTGGAGGTGACGGTTCTGAATATTGAAGACGAAAAGGGCAATGCCATGGAAAGTGCACCACATCCAAAACAGAAGCTATATATCAACTTAGGTGTAGCGTTAGACAGATATGATATCCTGCGACGAAAAGAAGAAGAGTAATTGTTCAATGCAGGACTTGCCGTAAGATACAGTTCGTGTGCAAATGAAGCGAAAAGTTCTTTGGTGAATGTGTCAAAAATATTGTTACAAAGGGTTCTGTTTTTGTAATTATTGAAGAAAAAGCAAATAATTTTAAAAAATGCTTGCATTTTTCTGATAAATAATGTATTTTAGGTTGTGAGCAAATCATGAGTGCCACTTAGGTACTGATTTGAAAGTGCAGAATAAGTAGAGAACAAAGGCGTTCCATGAATATTGTATTCACGGGAGCCTTTTTTGCTTTTTTTCGGTATGTCGGCTGTGCTTGTTATGTCTGGTAAGACAATCGGACGAAACAAAAATAATTGAAAGGAAAGGGATAACAAAATGAGTGAAGTTATGAATGTAGAAGCAATCTTCGGAGAAAATGTATTTACCCTTGCTAAAATGGAAGAATGCTTACCAAAAAAGGTTTTTAAAGAAGTAAAAAAATTAATGACAGAAGGTGGAGAACTTTCTTTAGCTACTGCAGACGTTGTCGCTAACGCAATGAAAGAATGGGCAGAATCAAAGGGTGCTACACATTATACTCACTGGTTCCAGCCTTTGACAGGTATTACTGCTGAAAAGCATGATGCTTTCGTGACACATCCTGCTGAAGATGGAAAAATGATTACTGAATTTTCCGGTAAGGAATTAATCAAAGGCGAGCCGGATGCTTCTTCTTTCCCATCTGGTGGCTTGAGAGCAACTTTCGAAGCTAGAGGATATACAGCCTGGGATATTACATCTCCTGCATTTGTTAAGGAAGATGCAACAGGTGCAATTCTTTGTATCCCTACAGCGTTCTGCTCATACAAGGGTGAAGCTCTTGATAAGAAGACTCCGCTTCTTCGTTCTATGGAAGCAGTAAGTGAACAGGCACTTCGTATTGTGCGTTTGTTCGGCAATACAGAGGCTACAAAGGTTACAGCTTCTGTTGGCCCGGAGCAGGAATATTTCTTAGTAGATAGAGAAAAATATTTAAAGAGAAAAGATTTAATTTTCTCAGGACGTACATTATTCGGTGCACCAGCACCTAAGGGACAGGAATTAGATGACCATTACTTTGGTGTTATCAGAGAACGCATCGGTGCTTACATGAAAGATTTAAATGAAGAATTATGGAAGCTTGGTGTAACAGCAAAGACACAGCATAATGAAGTTGCTCCTGCACAGCATGAGTTAGCACCAATTTATGAGACAGCAAATATTGCAGTTGACCACAACCAGATTATCATGGAGACAATGAAGAAGGTTGCAGTTCGTCATGGCTTGATTTGTCTTCTTCACGAGAAACCATTTGCTGGTGTGAACGGTTCCGGTAAGCATAACAACTGGTCATTAACAACTGATAATGGTATAAACTTATTAGAACCAGGTGATGCACCAAACCAGAACATCCAGTTCCTGCTTGTATTAGCTTGTATTATGAAAGCAGTAAATAAACATGCTGATTTATTACGTCAGTCTGCTGCAGACGTAGGAAATGACCACAGATTAGGTGCGAATGAGGCTCCACCGGCAATCATTTCCATTTTCTTAGGAGAACAGTTAGAAGATGTTGTTCAGCAGTTAGTTGTAAAGGGTGAAGCTACAAGCTGCTTAGAAGGCGGTAAATTAGAGACTGGTGTAAGCACACTTCCGGATTTACAGAAGGATGCTACAGATCGTAACAGAACATCACCATTTGCATTCACTGGTAATAAGTTTGAGTTCCGTATGGTTGGTTCTGCTGATTCTATTGCAAGCCCGAACATCATTTTAAATGCGATTGCAGCAGAAGCTTTCTGTGAAGCAGCAGATGAATTAGAAGGTGCAGAAGACTTTGATATGGCTGTACATGATTTAATTAAGAAGTACATGACAGAACACCAAAGAATTATTTTCAATGGCAATGGATATTCTGATGAATGGGTTGCGGAAGCAGAGAAGAGAGGCTTGCCAAACATCAAATCAATGATTGAAGCATCTTCTGCTCTTACAACAGAAAAAGCTGTTGAATTATTTGAAAAGTTCCATATCTTTACAAAGGCTGAGTTAGAGTCTCGTGAAGAAATTACATATGAGAACTACTCTAAGTCAATTAACATTGAAGCGTTAACAATGATTGATATGGCTAGTAAGCAGATTATTCCATCTGTGTCTTCTTACTCTAAGGAGTTAGCAGAAACAGTAGCTGCTCTTAAGACAGCTGGTGTGGAAAGCCCGGCTCAGTCTGAATTGTTAGCTAAGGTTGTTGGAATGATTAACGAAGCTTCCAATGCATTAGCTACATTACAGGCAGCAGTTGAGAAAGCGGCAGCAATTGAATGCCCTAAGACACAGGCATTTGCATACAAGGATGAAGTTAAGATTGCTATGGATGCCCTTAGAAAACCTTGTGATGAATTAGAAATGGTTGTGGATGCTAAGTATTGGCCATTCCCAACTTATGGAGATTTAATTTTCGAAGTATAATATATTGAATAGATAAGGAGCTGCCTGCATGGATAGTGTGGGTGGCTCTTTTTTGTATATCAGAACATGTTTTGGAATTTATTTCTGCAGTCTGTACGCCCAAATCGTGGTAACATCATAAATTAGCATTGTAATAAAAGTTGAAATGCAAGCCAGAGTATACTATAATTGGCTAAAAGAATGTAATGGAGGGAGCTTTTTAAATGAAATTATTGATTAAACAGCGAGTGTTTTCATGGGCAGATACCTATGATATCTATGACGAAGCAGGAAATGTGAAATATATAGTAAAAGGGGAATTTCTTTCTTTGGGACATAAACTTCATGTGTATGATGCACAGAATAGAGAGATTGGACGAATTAATCAGAAATTGTTTACGTTTATGCCACAATTTGAAATAGAAATAGGGGGAAGCATATGTGGAACAATTAGCCAGAAATTCTCCTTATTTACTCCAAAGTATGAGATAGATTTTAACGGCTGGCGTGTAGAAGGAAATTTTTTAGGCTGGGATTATGACGTGTATGAGGGGTGCAGTTCTATTATCCATATTTCCAAAGAATTATTTCATTGGGGAGATACTTATGTGATTAATATTGCAGATCCAAAGGATGAGCTGATGGGCATGATGCTTGTCATTGCTATTGATGCTGCGAATTGTTCAGATGACAAGTAAATGGGGGATATTAGTACCTCCGTCCCTTGTGAAAAGTGGGTGTGGCTGATATACTAAATGGGTAACAAAATATGGAGCTGAACAGTTATGAAATTATTTTTGAATAAAATATCAAGAATGGAGCGTGTATAATATGGAGAACGAAACTTTTCCAGTGATTCCTTCAGATCTTCCGAAGTTACCGGATGTAGAGCGGGCGTATGTGTGGGCAAAGGAGCTGTGCAGATATGCGCAGCAGGAGGAATCCTTTTTTGAAGAATTTTGGGGAAAACTTATCAAAAGTCCGAAAGTGTATGAAGAATATATTTATTATCTTCAAAATGGACAATATAAAGGTGAGTATACAGTGGAAGGCTGTACATTGATGGATATTATGATCTGGCAGATTGACCGGTTTAAGTGGAAATTTGACCAAGGGGGCTTGGATGGTATGAAGACCAACAAGGATAAAATGGTGCTGATGGCGTTTAATACCATGCTGAATATGGAGCTTGGTGAAACAGATGTGGTTGCCAAGATGCAGAAGGATACAGGAATTGAGCTGCCGTATTATCCGCAGTAGGAAGTGAGAGATTATATAAGATGCGAAAGAATAGGAATATAGTGTTAGATTTTCATACCATATCGTTCATAATGGCAAAGTGCTTACCATTAGATACAATGATTTCGGAATGCTACACAGATGTATCAATCTTATCATTTTTCAGTGCATTATTTAATTCATAAAAAAATAAAAAAGGGAAATACTTGAAAATGCTAAGTGCATATGTTATACTATGCATAGGCAAAAAGAGATTATGTCCATGCGGACACAAAACAAGCCACACAGGTGCAAGCTGTGTGGCTCTTTTTTTGTTGTGCTAGTTGTCACTATTCTTCACCATCTAGCCACTTGCAGACATAGTAGGCAATTATGCTTGCTACGATGGAGAGAAAAAAAGAGATTATGATTTCCATGCAGGTACCCCCCTTTCCGTTGTCGGATTGGGTGTGACAACATGTAAATTGTAGCATAATTTGCTGAATGTGAAAAGATTAGGTTATGAAAAATGCCACCTTCATTGAGCATAAAACTCTTGACAACCCATACCCCATAGGGATAAAATAAAAAAGATTTACAAAGACTTTGACGAAGACAGTATACATTGCATAATTTTTAAATTATGAACAGCGAATCAGGGATGGTGGAAGCCTGAATCATAATAACAGTGTAGAATATCACTTCTGAGTTGCCTGCAGAACGCTTTAGGGCTAGTAAGTAAGGACGGAATATTCCTCCGTTATGGGAATCGTGTATGTTGATGTGTATAAGCGCAGTCAAGTACAATGTAACAGGTGGTATAGCGATGCATATAGTAGCTTCGTCCTTTTACAGAGGGCGGAGCTTTTTTATATACTAGAGCGTGTCCCAAAATTCATTCCTGCAATCGGCAAGCCCCTACTTTGCGGTAGAATTTGATATCAATTTAGCACACGTAGCTAACTACGCATACTAAATTGATATCAAATTCCCCACAAAGTGGAACGTACATCTTGCAGAAAGCAATTTTCAAACACATTCCAGGAAATTATAACGCTTTAGTATATAAATATACTGCAAAATGAAATATGTCGCAAACGCTCGTATTGTTTTTAAGGATGATGCAAGCAAAAAACAGGAGGTCACAATACATGTATAAGAAAGTAGATACGAATCTCAACTTTGTAGAGAGAGAAAAAGAAACAGAAAAATTCTGGAGAGAGCATGACATTTTTAAGAAAAGTATGGAAAACCGCAAGGAGGGCGAAACATATACCTTCTATGACGGTCCACCAACAGCAAACGGCAAGCCGCATATCGGTCATGTTTTAACACGTGTTATCAAAGATATGATTCCACGTTATCGTACAATGAAGGGCTACATGGTACCACGTAAAGCTGGTTGGGACACCCATGGTCTGCCAGTAGAATTAGAGGTAGAAAAATTATTAGGCTTAAACGGCAAAGAGCAGATTGAGGAATATGGTATGGAGCCATTCGTAAAGAAATGCCGTGAAAGCGTTTGGAAATACAAAGGAATGTGGGAAGATTTCTCGGGCACAGTAGGTTTCTGGGCGGATATGGAGAACCCGTATGTTACCTATGACAACAATTTCATTGAATCAGAATGGTGGGCATTAAAAGAAATCTGGAATAAAAAGCTGTTATACAAAGGCTTTAAGATTGTACCATACTGCCCACGTTGTGGAACACCGTTATCAAGTGCAGAGGTTGCCCAGGGTTATAAGACAGTAAAAGAGCGCTCCGCTGTAGTTCGCTTCAAGGCAGTAGGGGAAGATGCATACTTTTTAGCATGGACAACAACACCTTGGACATTGCCTTCTAACGTAGCACTTTGCGTAAACCCGGAAGAAACTTATGTGAAAGTAAAAGCAGCAGATGGCTACACTTACTACATGGCAGAAGCCTTACTTGACAAACTTCTTGGCAAGTTAGCAGACGAAGAAAATGGTGTAAAAGCATATGAAGTATTAGAAACCTACAAGGGTATTGATTTAGAAAGAAAAGAATATGAGCCGTTGTTCAAATGTACAGGGGATTTCGTAGCGAAGAAAGGTCAGAAAGGCCACTTTGTGACTTGTGCAGACTATGTAACCATGTCAGATGGTACCGGTATTGTACACATTGCACCAGCATTCGGTGAAGACGATGCCCAGGTTGGCAGAAAATATGATCTTCCATTTGTACAGTTTGTAAATGGCAAAGGTGAAATGACAGAAGAAACACCATATGCAGGAACTTTTGTAAAGAAAGCTGACCCGGCTATCATCAAAGATTTGGATGCAGAGGGCAAATTATTTGAAGCACCAAAATTCGAGCATGAATATCCGCATTGCTGGAGATGTGATACACCACTGATTTACTATGCAAGAGAATCCTGGTTTATCAAGATGACAGAAGTAAAGGATGACTTGATTGCCAACAACAATACCATCAACTGGATTCCGGAAACAATCGGTAAGGGACGTTTTGGCGACTGGCTTGAAAATGTACAGGATTGGGGTATTTCTCGTAACCGTTACTGGGGTACACCATTAAATATCTGGGAATGTGAATGTGGGCATATGCATTCTGTAGGAAGCATTGCAGAATTAAAGGAATTAAGCGATAACTGTCCGGATGATATTGAATTACACCGTCCATACATCGATGCAGTTACCATGAAGTGTCCGCACTGTGGCAAAGAAATGCACCGTGTACCGGAAGTAATCGACTGCTGGTTTGACTCCGGTTCCATGCCATTTGCACAGCATCACTATCCATTTGAAAATAAAGATTTATTTGAAAAACAGTTCCCGGCAGACTTTATTTCAGAGGCTGTTGACCAGACACGTGGATGGTTCTATTCTCTGTTAGCTGTGTCTACCTGCATTTTCAATAAGGCACCATACAAAAACGTAATTGTATTAGGACATGTGCAGGATGAAAATGGACAGAAGATGTCTAAGTCAAAGGGAAATGCAGTCGATCCATTTGATGCATTAAATGAATTTGGTGCAGATGCTATCCGTTGGTACTTCTACATCAACAGTGCGCCATGGCTGCCGAATCGTTTCCACAGCAAGGCGGTAACAGAAGGTCAGCGTAAATACATGGGTACTTTATGGAATACCTACGCATTCTTTGTACTGTATGCAAATATTGATGAATTTGATGCAACAAAATATACATTAGAATATGATAAATTAGCAGTTATGGATAAATGGTTGTTATCCAAGTTAAATACCGTAGTTGGTGATGTAGATGCCCATCTGGCAAATTACCGCATCCCGGAAGCAGCTAGAGCATTAGCAGAATTCGTAGACGATATGAGTAACTGGTATGTAAGACGTTGTCGTGACCGTTTCTGGGCAAAGGGTATGGAGCAGGATAAGATTAATGCCTATATGACATTGTATACAGCATTAGTAACAATCTGTAAAACATCTGCACCGATGATTCCATTTATGACAGAGGATATTTATCAGAATCTTGTTCGCAGCCTTGACAATACAGCACCGGAAAGTATCCATTTATGCGATTTCCCTGTTGTGAAGGAAGAGTGGATCGACAAGGAATTAGAAGCAAACATGGATGCTGTGTTAAAATATGTTGTTATGGGACGTGCGGCTAGAAATACAGCCAACATCAAGAACCGTCAGCCAATCGGAACTATGTATGTAAAGGCAGAAAAAGTGTTAGATGACTATTTCAGCCAGATTGTAGCAGAAGAATTGAATGTGAAGAATATTGTATTTACACAGGATGTAAGAGAGTACACCACATACAACTTCAAGCCACAGTTAAAGACAGTTGGTCCAAAATACGGTAAGATTTTAGGTGGAATCAAGACTGCACTTGCAGAATTAGATGGTAATGCAGCAATGGATGAGCTTCATGCAAATAATGTGTTAAAGCTTACGGTAAATGGTCAGGATGTGGAATTAGCAGAGGAAGATTTGTTAATTGAAATGACTCAGTCTGAGGGTTATGTATCAGAAAGTGATAATGTGGCTACTGTTGTACTGGATACAAAGCTTACCGAAGAACTGATTGAAGAGGGATTTGTTCGTGAAATCATCAGTAAGATCCAGACAATGCGTAAAGAAGCAGGCTTTGAGGTTATGGATCACATTGCGGTATCTGTTTCTGGCAACGATAAGATTGCAGAAATTATGCAGAAACAGGAAGCACAGATTAAGGACGAGGTGCTTGCTGATGCAATGAGTACCGGCGAAGCAAAAGGATTTACAAAAGAGTGGAATATTAATGGAGAAAATGTTACATTGGGCGTAGAAAAAATCGCGTAATTAACATAGGTAGGAATCACATACCTGCACAGAAATGTGCGGGGGGTGATTCCTTTTTTATATACTAGGAAAATATTTAGCTGAATTCGCAAGGTCGTGCTTGCACGTTTTGTTTTATATGGGGAGACCCACAAACCAGAATTTAAACATTTCCCCATACCTATTTAAGCATAAGTGATATGCTTCTAAACTACAAACAAGTCGAAAACTCTATCAATTATGTATAATTTCTTGACAGAAACAGGTAAAAAGTTATAAAATTACAACATATTTTCACCTAAAAAATTTAGGGGGAATGAGACATAATGAAGGGCGAGTTATAGGGAGGAGAATGAAAAATGGGAAGACCTGTATTTGACAAAGAAGCTTTCAAGGAAGAAGTAAAGAATAATGTGAAGGCATTATACCGCAGAACATTGGAGGAAGCCGACAAACAGCAAATATTTCAGGCAGTATCGTATGCAGTCAAGGATTATATCATTGATGCATGGTTAGCAACACAGAAGCAGTATGAGAAGCAGGATCCAAAGACAGTATATTATTTGTCAATGGAGTTTTTGATGGGCCGTGCATTAGGTAACAATTTAATCAACCTGACTTATTATGATGAAGTAAAAGAAGCATTAGAGGAATTAGGATGCGACTTGAATGTAATTGAGGACCAGGAGCCGGATGCCGCATTAGGTAATGGTGGTCTTGGTCGTTTGGCAGCATGTTTCTTAGATTCTTTAGCAACATTAGGATATGCGTCATATGGATGCGGCATTAGATACCGTTATGGTATGTTTAAGCAGAAGATTGAAAATGGATACCAGGTAGAAGTACCGGATCCATGGCTTAAGGATGGCAATCCATTTGAACTTCGTCGTCCAGAATATGCCTGTGAAGTAAAATTTGGCGGATATATTCGTGTGGTACATGATGAAGAAACAAAGCGAAGTAAATTTATCCAGGAGAATTATGGTTCTGTATTGGCAGTGCCATATGATATGCCGATTGTTGGATATGGCAATAATATAGTAAATACCTTGCGTATCTGGGATGCAGAAGCAATTAATGAGTTCCAGTTAGACTCTTTTGATAAGGGAGATTATCGCAAGGCAGTAGAGCAGGAAAATTTAGCAAGAAATATTGTAGAAGTTCTGTATCCAAATGATAATCATTATGCAGGTAAAGAACTGCGTTTAAAACAGCAGTATTTCTTTATTTCTGCAAGTGTACAGACAGCAATTAAAAAATATAAAGAAAAACATGATGATATTAAAAAATTCCATGAAAAAGTAACATTCCAGTTGAATGACACTCATCCGACTGTAGCAATTGCAGAGTTGATGCGAATTTTAGTGGATGAGGAAGGTCTTGACTGGGATACAGCATGGGATGTGACCACAAAGACTTGTGCATATACAAACCATACAATTATGGCAGAAGCATTAGAAAAATGGCCAATAGAGCTGTTCTCAAGACTGCTTCCAAGAATTTATCAGATTGTAGAAGAAATTAACCGCAGATTTATTTTACGGATTCAGGCAAAATATCCAAATAACCAGGAGAAGATTCGTAAGATGGCAATTGTTTACGATGGTCAGGTGAAGATGGCACATCTTGCAATTGCTGCAGGATATTCTGTTAATGGTGTGGCAAGACTTCATACAGAAATCTTAAAGAATCAGGAACTTCGTGATTTCTATGAAATGATGCCGGAGAAATTTAACAATAAGACAAATGGTATTACACAGAGAAGATTCCTGCTTCATGGTAATCCGCTTCTTGCAAAATGGGTAACAGACCATATTGGTGATGCATGGATTACCGATTTATCACAGATTAAGAAGTTAGCTGTATTTGCAGATGATGAAAAGGCGCAACAGGAATTCATGAATATTAAATACCAGAATAAAGTACGTCTTGCGAAATACATCAAAGAACATAATGGAATTGATGTAGACCCATATTCTATCTTTGACGTACAGGTAAAACGTTTACATGAATATAAGAGACAGTTGCTTAACATTTTACATATTATGCATCTGTATAATGAAATTAAAGAGCATCCGGAGAGAGATTTCTATCCTAGAACCTTTATCTTTGGTGCGAAAGCTGCTGCCGGTTATCGTCGTGCGAAACTTACTATTAAGTTAATTAATGCTGTTGCAGATGTGATTAACAATGACAAAACCATTGATGATAAGTTAAAAGTGGTATTTATTGAAGATTACCGTGTATCTAATGCAGAATGGATTTTTGCTGCTGCTGATGTCAGTGAACAGATTTCTACTGCATCTAAAGAAGCTTCCGGTACCGGTAACATGAAATTTATGTTAAATGGTGCTCTTACAATTGGTACTATGGATGGTGCCAATGTAGAGATTGTGGAAGAAGTTGGAGAAGAAAATGCATTTATTTTTGGTCTCAGTTCTGACGAAGTTATTCATTATGAGCAGAACGGTGGCTATAATCCAATGGATATCTTCAACAATGATCAGGATGTGCGTAAAGTATTGATGCAGTTAATCAATGGATTTTATTCACCAAATGATCCGGAATTGTTCCGCGAATTGTATGATGCATTGCTGAATAACAATCAAGGAAGACCGGATATGTATTTCATTTTAAAGGATTTTGCTTCCTATGCAGAAGCGCAGAAACGTGTAGAAGAAGCATATCGTGACGAGAAAGGCTGGGCAAAGAGTGCAATCTTAAATACAGCCTGCTCAGGTAAATTTACTTCTGACAGAACGATTCAGGAATATGTGGATGATATCTGGAAGTTAGACAAAGTAAAGGTAGAGCTTGATTAATTATTTGTTGTATATTAGGAAATTTTATGTATCTAATATGTAAATTAATATGAGTAATAGGTAAAAAAAGGAGTCTGAACCATTGGTCCAGGCTCCATTTTTACTGCAAAGCCTAATGAAATTTAGGATTAGCGGTTAGAGTCAGATGCAGTATCTTTGCAGTTCTGAGAAGAATTTTTTGAAGTAGTTGTGTTGCTAGAGCTGTTTTTTGTGCTGTTTTTGGAATTGTTCTGAGCACTTGTGTTTTTTGCATTTGTGCTGTTAGAATAATTCTGTGTGCTGTTCTGAGTGTTATTCTGTGTGCTGTTCTGAGAGTTGTTCTGTGCGTTGTTCTGATTGTTTGCCATGTTAATGTTCCTCCTGAATTATATTTATTACAAGCTTAGTATGCCTTTGAAAAACAAAAATATACTAGCTGAAAAAAAAATTTAAAAAATTGTAAAAAAGGGATTGCATTTTTCGTGAGAATGTGGTATATTCTCATTGTATAAAGAATTTACCCTTCAAAAATTCTTTTTATGTTCAATGTCGAAAGGCATTGAAGTATAACCCCTTATTAATTATTTATACTCCCCTCATCGATAGGTCAGTGGTTCGGTCACTGGCCTATTTTTTATCTTTTTTTAATCATATATAGGCAAATGAACTAAAATATTGTATGATTAGAGCATATTTAAAAATAGGTAACAATGGTAACCTATGAATGCAATTTGCAGATAAAATAAATGCGGATAGGTATTGGGAATAGGAAAGGAAACTATGAGAAAATTTGAATTAATCGCACCCTGCCATTTTGGCATGGAGGCAATTTTAAAAAAAGAAATATATGATTTAGGGTATGATATTACAGAAGTGGAGGATGGCAAGGTTACCTTCGAAGGAGATGAAGAAGCTGTCTGTCGTGCAAATATCTTTTTAAGGAGTGCAGGACGTATACTAATAAAAGTAGGACAGTTTGAAGCCTGTACCTTTGAAGAATTGTTTCAGGGTACAAAGGATTTGCCATGGGAAGAATATATTCCTGGGAATGGAAAGTTCTGGGTTACTAAGGCTACCTCTCTAAAGAGTAAGTTGTTTAGTAGTTCTGATATCCAGTCAATCATGAAGAAAGCAATGGTAGAGCGCTTGAAGACCGTATATCGTAAAGAATGGTTTGAGGAAGATGGAGCAGAATATCCGGTAAGAGTGATTATTTACAAGGATAAGGTGACTGTGGGACTTGATACTACAGGTGTTTCCCTGCACAAGCGGGGATATCGTAAGCTGACCAGCAAGGCTCCTATTGCAGAGAATTTGGCAGCAGGATTGATTGCTTTGACACCGTGGCATGCAGACCGTATTTTAGTGGATCCATTTTGTGGAAGTGGTACCATTCCAATTGAGGCGGCTATGATAGCAGCCAATATTGCCCCAGGTATGAAACGTAATTTTCAGGCACAGAAATGGGATAACCTGATACAGACATCCCTATGGAAGGATTCTGTGGAGGAAGCCTATGATTTGATTGATACAAGCATAGAGACAGATATTCAGGGCTATGATATAGATGATAAGATTGTGGCAGCTGCAAGAGAAAATGCCAGAGTAGCAGGAGTGGACCATTTGATTCATTTTCAACAGCGTCCGGTAAGTGAATTAAGCCATCCAAAAAAATATGGATTCATAATTACAAATCCACCTTATGGTGAACGATTAGAGGATAAGAGTACACTGCCACCGTTGTATCGTCAGATTGGGGCAGGACTCAAACGCCTTGACACCTGGTCAGCCTATCTGATTACAAGCTATGAGGATACAGAAAAATATATTGGAAGAAAAGCGGATAAGAACCGGAAGATTTATAACGGTATGATGAAAACATATTTTTATCAGTTTTTAGGGCCGAAACCGCCGAAAAGACAGCAGAACAAAGAATAGAAATCGAGGTATCAGGGTGAAAAAAACAGTTAATCTTGTTTTTTATGTTTGTATCATTTTGTTTCTGTTTTTTATTGCAAAGGAACCTGGGAGGGAAGAATATGCCATTGTAAAAAATAATATTGGGATGGTAAGCCAGACAGATTGGGATAAAATTATAACAGAAACAGTGAATGAGAGCCATATTGGCTTAATGGTGGATGGAAAAGAGGTAACGGAGGCCAATATGTTCATGTACCGGAATCGTGATATTATGATAGAAATCAGTCATTTGTCTGAGATTCTGGATTGTTCGGCACATGTGTACAACAATACAAAACTCAAATTAGAGAAGTGCCAGAAAGAAATCGAGTATGTGTTAAATTCTCCTACATACTATATTAATGGCAAGGAGACAGAAGGAAATAGTCCCATGCTGAAGGTAGAAGGCAAATTTTATGTGCCTTTGAAAAATATTGCAAACGGGCTCTCCTATTCCTATGAGTGGAAGGGTGACACCCATACTGTATTATTGGTAAATGAGTCTGTGGATAGGACTATTCCATATTCCTACGATTTGCGTAAGGTGGGGAGAGCACCACAGGTTAAGAATCAGGGAAACTATGGAAATTGCTGGGCTTTTGCCTCACTTGCCGGGGTAGAATCCTCACTATTGCCGGAGGAAAAGCTTTCCCTTTCTGCTGACCATATGAATCACTGCAACAGTTTTTCAGTGGAGCCGGATGCCGGTGGTGAATACGCTATGGCAGTGGCATATTTAAGCTCCTGGCAGGGACCTGTTCTTGAAGAAGACGACCAGTATGGTGACGGAGAATCACCGGAAGGGCTTTCCGCTGTCAGACATGTACAGGAAGTACGCTTTATTGAAAGTAAGTCATTAGATAGAATCAAACAGATGGTTTATAAGTATGGTGCTGTGGAAACTTCCTTTTATTCGGCTTTGGAAACGGCAGAAAGTACTTCAAAATATTATAATGAGGACACATACTCATATTGCTATATTGGGGAGGAAAAACCAAATCATGACGTGGTTATTATTGGATGGGACGATACTTTTCCAAAGGAAAATTTTAATGTAGAGTTAGAAGGGGATGGAGCGTTCCTTTGTCAGAATAGCTGGGGAGAAGAATTTGGCGATAAAGGTGTTTTTTATGTATCATACTATGATTCTAATATTGGCATTTATAATATCGCATATACAAAGGTAGAAAGTGCAGACAATTATGATAATATTTATCAAAGCGATTTGTGTGGCTGGGTAGGGCAGTTAGGATATCGGGATGAAAGTGCCTTTTTTGCCAATGTTTATACAGCAGAGGAAAAGGAACAGATTGCTGCAGTCAGTTTTTATGCATTAGGAAAGAGTACAGAATATGAAATCTATTATGTGAACGATTATCAGGATGTAAACGATTTCAATCGTAAAGTAATGGTGAAAAGGGGACACATGGAAGATGCCGGCTATTATACAGTAGAAATTCCTTATGGAAGGGAAGTGGAGGCTGGGGAAAAATTTGCTATTGTAGTAAAGATTACAACCCCTAATGCCATTCATCCGGTTGCTGTAGAATATGCTGCGGGAGCGGCAACAGAAGATGTGATACTCTCCGATGGAGAAGGTTACATTAGTCACGAGGGAACGACATGGGATTCTGTGGAAAAGAAACAAAACTGTAATGTATGTTTAAAGGTATTTACGAAAAGAAGTGTTGATTAGTACAGGAGGAAGTAAAACGTGAGTAAACGAATTATATTTGCCACAGGCAATGAAGGAAAGATGAAGGAAATACGCGTTATTTTAGCTGATTTAGGCATGGAAATTGTATCAATGAAGCAGGCGGGAATACAGATTGATATTGTGGAAGATGGAAAAACATTTGCGGAAAATGCAGCAATAAAGGCAAAAGCAATCCGTGAACTTGCTGGACCGGAGGATATTGTTCTGGCAGACGATTCCGGCTTGGAGATTGATGCGTTAAACGGCGAGCCTGGAATCCATTCTGCCAGATATATGGGAGAAGATACCTCTTATCGTATAAAAAATGAAAATCTGATTTCGCGTTTAGAAGGGGTGCCGGATGAAAAACGAACAGCAAGATTTGTTTGCGCCATAGCTGCATCACTGCCGGATGGACGGATTCTTAACAGTTTTGGCACCGTGGAAGGTCGTATTGGCTATGAGGAAAAGGGAGAAAATGGATTTGGTTATGATCCTATATTTTTTGTGTCGGAATTTGGCTGTACAACGGCAGAGTTAACAATGGAACAGAAAAATCAGTGCAGTCATAGGGGGAATGCTTTGCGGGAGATGAAAAAGCTGTTGGAAGATTATAATTAAGATTGCAGAAGGCGGATGTAACTCATAGTTGCAAAAATTTTTCAATTAAGAAAACCGTGAGAGCTTATAGCTCTTTTGAAATTGAAAAGCTGTTGAAGCGGCAGAAAGAGGAAGAAATGAAAGCGTTGATAATAAGTGATACCCATGGAAAATATATGGAATTTGAAAATCTGATGAAGCAGGTGGGACCAATTGACCATCTGTTTCATTTAGGTGATATAGGGAATGGTGAAACATTTATCCGTAGCATGGCAGGCTGCCCGGTAGATATTGTGGCAGGGAATAATGATTATTTCAACCAATTAGAAGATGAGTTGGAAGTAGAGTGGTGTGGGAAAAAGATATTTATGTCACATGGACACCGCTATCTGGTTAATTTTGGCGTAGATAAAATTGCCTGGGAAGGATTAAGCCGTGGAGCAGATATTGTTATGTTTGGTCATACGCATATGCCGTATCTGGAGGTAGGAGAGGAGATTACCATTCTGAATCCGGGAAGTCTTACTTATCCCCGTCAACCGGACAGAAAAGGTACATATATGATTATGGAAACGGATGCCGCAGGTAAGATACATTATTGTTTAAATTATATATAAAATTGGAATAAAAAAATTTTTTTAAAAAATTTCAAAAAAGGTGTTGACATTTGTAGGATAGTATTGTATACTTCTAAATGTGCTAAGGCAGTGGACAAAAAGAAACACAGAAAAGCCTAGCAAATATCGGGGTGTGGCTCAGTTTGGCTAGAGTACCTGGTTTGGGACCAGGGGGTCGCAGGTTCGAATCCTGTCACCCCGATTTAATAAATTAAAAGTTTTAAAATATGCGGGTGTAGTTCAATGGTAGAACACTAGCCTTCCAAGCTAGATACGTGGGTTCGATTCCCATCACCCGCTTATGTGTCTGTAGCTCAGTTGGATAGAGCAACGGCCTTCTAAGCCGTGGGTCGGGGGTTCGAATCCCTCCAGGCACATTTTTTGTCCGCTATTTAAGTTGACAAACCAGAATCGCAAGGTTCTACGCATGTTATGGTGGGTATAGCGCAGTTGGTTAGCGCGCCAGATTGTGGCTCTGGAGGCCCAGGGTTCGAATCCCTGTATCCACCTTCATCTTTGCAAGTCAAGGTGATGATGGGTTACCGCCAAGCGGTAAGGCACAGGACTTTGACTCCTGCATTCGCTGGTTCGAATCCAGCTAGCCCAGTTTTATAATATGGGATATTAGCTCAGTCGGTAGAGCACTTGACTTTTAATCAAGTTGTCCGGGGTTCGAATCCCCGATGTCTCATTAAAAAAGAATGGAAGTGCTGAAAAATCAGCACTTCTATTTTTGTTAAAAAATATTTAATTGATTCTCGAGCGTCTCGAAAATAACTCCACTGAATCACGCAGAATATTTTTCTGAGTGTGCATGTCAAAAACGTAGCGGGCTACGTTTTTGACATGTGCAATCAGAAAAATAGACAAGTGATTCAGTCGAGTTATTTCGAAGACACTATACTAGTATTGGATTTTGAATTTGTAGGAGAGAATGATATGAGCATAATACAAACATTTTATAATAATTTGGCTACTCAATATGATAAATTGTTTCTTGATTGGAAAGCGACTACACGTGAACAAGCAGAAATTCTGCATAAGATATTTGTAAGCAATGGATTTAACAATGCAGCAAAAATTCTTGATTGTGCTTGTGGGATAGGAACACAGTCTATTGGAATTGCTACACTTGGATATGATGTAACTGCTTCTGATATAAGTGACGGAGAACTTGTGGAAGCTGAAAAAAGAGCAAAAGAGAATAATGTAACGATTTGTTTCAAGCATGCAGATTTCTGTGCATTGTCAGATACATTTGCAGAGAAGTTTGACATTGTCATTGCAATGGATAATGCATTGCCACATATGTTATCAAGTAGTGATTTGGAAAATGCTATCAAGAGTATTACAAATCAAATTGAGAAAAATGGTATATTCGTTGCAAGTATTAGAGATTACGATAGTATGTTAATGGATAAGCCGCCATATTCACCACCTTACATCCATAAAACAGATAAAGGGCAAAGAGTGTCATTCCAAACATGGGTATGGAATGATGATAATTATAAACTCACGCAGTATATCGTTGATGATGAGGAAACATTGCAAGTAAGCAAATTCGAGTGTGAGTATAGGGCTACTCGCAGAGCAGAAATGACGGAATTACTTCTTGCTCATGGCTGTAATAAGGTGGAGTGGAAGTTTCCAGATGAAACAGGCTTTTATCAGCCGATAGTAGTAGCAAGGAAAGCGTAGTATATCAGTAATACGCTCTAAGTAATTGGGGGCTTGAGGAAGGAATGACAGTCTCAAAAAAAATAATACCCTGCCAGTGTAGCAGGGTATTATTTAGCTTCCGAAAAGAAAACAATCATATTAAGCAATAGAATGACACTTCCCTTAGAAACGAAAATCCCGTTTCCCCTCAGCAATGTTTTTCAAATTTGTGGTTACAACAGTTCGAACCTTTTCGTTTGGAATACTGTGTATCTCATCAAGAATCAGTTTATCACCAATTTTTTTTGTATCGGCAGAAGCATAATCCTCTAAATATTCCTTCAACGTCATCAACGCATTTGGGTGGCAACAGTTTTGAATCTGGCCACTTTTTAATAAACTCATGAAACGATCCCCGGTACGACCTTCTCTATAGCAGGCGGTACAGAAGCTTGGAATGTAGCCAAGTCTCATAAGCCAGTTCACAACCTCGTCAAGACTGCGGGTATCGCTGACATCAAACTGTGCAGAAGAAGCATCTTCCGGTTCTTCTTCTACATAGCCGCCCACAGAGGTGCGGGAACCGCCGCTTATCTGGGAAACACCTAGATGCAGCACACGCTCTCTGCAGGCCTGGCTCTCTCTGGTAGAAACAATCATTCCCGTGTAAGGCACAGCAATACGAATGCAGGCAACTAATTTTGCGAAGGTATCATCATCAATTCCATTGTCAAAGGTGGATGGGTCAATGTCATCCGCGCGGCGAATACGTGGTACACTGATAGTGTGTGGGCCAACCCCATGCACCGCTTCTAAATGTTCTGCATGCATCAAAAGTCCTGCAAATTCATAACGATATAATTCCAGTCCAAACAATACACCAAGACCAACATCATCAATCCCGCCTTCCATAGCACGATCCATAGCTTCTGTATGGTAATTGTAATCATGCTTTGGACCTGTCGGATGCAGTTTTTCGTAACTTTCCTTGTGATAAGTTTCTTGGAATAAAATATAGGTACCAATGCCGGCATCCCGTAACTTTCTATAATTTTCAACGGTGGTAGCAGCAATATTAACATTAACACGTCGAATAGAACCGTTTTTGTGTTTGATACTGTAAATGGTGTCAATACATTCTAAAATATATTCAATTGGATTGTTCACCGGATCTTCACCTGCTTCAATGGCAAGGCGTTTGTGTCCCATATCCTGTAACGCAATGACTTCCTGACGGACTTCCTCCTGCGTCAGTTTTTTTCTGGGAATATGTTTGTTTTTCATATGATATGGACAGTATACGCAGCCATTCACGCAATAATTAGAAAGATAAAGTGGCGCAAACATAACGATACGATTTCCGTAAAAATCCTTTTTAATCTGTTCTGCAAGTGCGAAAATTTCTTCATTAATTTCCGGGATATCACAATCTAAAAGAACGGAAGCCTCACGGTGTGACAAACCGCCCCGGAGCTTAGCTTTTTCTAAAATAGAGCGAATAAGCGTTTCGTTGTGCTTGTTTTTTTCCGCATAGGATAAGGTTTCTATGATTTCTTCATGGTTAATAAATTCGTCGGCTATTAGTGAAGCCGGATTGTAAGTATAAGACATTTGTTTCCCTCGATTCTATTTATATTGTAAATTAATTGTGCATATACAGGTTCCTGTCTGATCTGAGTATGATAAATGTCACAGTAAGGTTTCTGTTCACTCTAGTGTAACATATTTGAAACGGATTTGCGATAACTCCACTATGAATATTTTGTAATATCCTGTAACTGGGCAGAATCGTTACAATAACCTTTTGAATTCATTTTATAACAATGGTGTATAACAGTATAAAACAGTTGACAACAGTTATACACTGTTGTATACTGTTTGTACGGAGGAAGGAAATATGCATATTATAATTAATAATTCATCCATGGTTCCAATTTACGAGCAGATAATGGAACAAATCAAGGAAATGATTCAAAAAGGAGAACTGGTTGAAAACGATGTGCTGCCGTCTGTTCGCAGTTTATCCAAAGAATTGAAAATCAGTGCGTTGACGGTAAAGAAAGCCTATGACAATCTGGAACAGGAAGGCTTTACCGTAACAGTTCACGGAAAGGGCACTTTTGTTGCTGCTGCCGGAAAGGAGTTTCTGAAAGAAGAAAGCAGAAAAGAAGTAGAAGCTGAGTTGGAGCTGACTATTTCAAAGGGAAGAAAATATGGATTAAGCAATGAGGAAATTAGGGAATTATTTGAGATTCTAATGGAGGAATAATGATTTTAATGCTGCTGAAGCGGCAGAATGGAGGATAGCATGTTAAAGATGAATCATGTAGTAAAAAGATATGATAGTTTTACATTAGAGTGTTCATTGGAAGTTCAGGCAGGATGTATTATAGGGCTGATTGGCCAGAATGGGGCAGGAAAAAGTACAACATTCAAGTCCATTTTAGGATTGATTCATATAGACAATGGAGAGATTCTAATTGACGGAAAAAATGTGAAGGAACTTAGCGAAAAGGAAAAACAGAAAATAGGTGTGGTTTTGTCAGATTCTGGATTTAGTATGTCCTTGAATATTCAGGATATCGCAGCAATATTGGAGAAATTATATGAGCAATTTGATAAAAAGGAATTTTTAGAACAATGCAAACACTTTGGATTGCCTATGGATAAGAAAATAAAGGATTTTTCAACGGGAATGAAAGCCAAATTAAAGGTATTGGTGGCAATCAGCCATAAGGCATCCCTGTTAATTCTTGATGAGCCAACAGTGGGGCTGGATGTTATGGCAAGAGATGAAATTTTAGAGATGCTACGAAGCTATATGGAGGAGGACGAAAATAGGGCAATCTTAATCAGCTCCCATATATCCACTGATTTAGAAGGCTTATGTGATGCCATTTACATGATTCATGATGGAAAAATAATTCTTCATGAGGAAACGGATGTGCTGTTAAGCGACTATGCCCTGCTTAAAGTCAGTGAAAAGCAGTATGAGACACTGGAGAAACAGTATATTTTAAAGACGAAGAAGGAGTCTTTTGGTTATTGCTGCCTGACCAACCAGAAGCAGTTTTATTTAGAAAATTATAAAGACATTATAATTGAAAAAGGAAATATAGACGAATTGATTGTGATGATGGCAGGAGGAACAAGTATATGAGAGGTTTGTTAATAAAGGATACAAAATTATTGTTACAGCAGAAACGGTTTTTTGTGCTAATGTTTATTATAGCAATTATGCTGAATGTGAATGGAAGTGGAACATTTGTTATTTCCTATCTGACATTTTTGTGTACTACTGTTGGTTTAAGTACCATTAGTTATGATGAATTTGATAATGGGTATGCATTTTTATTTACCTTGCCGGTTGAAAGGAGAACCTATGCCAGAGAAAAATATATCTTTTCTATTATTTTAGGGGTATTAGCCTGGATTGTTGGTGTGCTTGTGACAATACCGGTTCAAATGTATCAGAAAGCAGATTTTGTAATGACAGATTCCCTTGTGGAAGCGGTTGCATTACTGCCATGCCTGTTCATTATTCTTTCCTTTATGATTCCGATTCTTCTAAAATTTGGTGGAGAAAAGGGAAGAACTGTAATGCTTGCGTCAATTGGTATTATTTTTGTGGCAGTGTTTGCGCTGGTGAAGCTGAACGAAGTCCTGCATGTTGACTGGAATAAAATTTTCTGTATGCTGCCGACTATGAGTATTGAGTTGATTTTGTCAGTGGCGTTTGCAGCAGCAATTGTTATCATGGCAGTTTCTGTTGTGGTGAGTGCAAAGATAATGGAGAAGAAAGAATTTTAATGATTCACAGTAAGAAGAGTGTGGCTGAACAATGCTGCTAATGTCAAAACAGGCAGTGGTTTTCTTGGACACTCTTTTTTCTATTTAAGAAAATTAGTAACTATCCAGAACCAGGACAATACAATCTTGTATTGTGCTGAACTGCACGGTCCGTATGAAAACGTAGTGGCAGCAGGCCAAAATCCATCACCGTAGGTGATTCTGCATGGCTTTTGGCCTGTTATTATGAATGCAATTCATAATAACATTGGTAACCTATGAGGGTACAGAATAGTTACGAGCATTTTTTATATTATAATATATTGTAACAGTATGTTGTGAAAAACGAAGAAAGGAAATAGTGCCTATGAAAAAAATAAAAACATTTTTTCTTACCCTTACTATCATTATAATCATAGCAATAGGC
>JBGVIB010000037.1:0-28056 GCA_045122835.1 Lachnospiraceae bacterium | reverse complement strand
TGGAGGTGAAATCCACTCCTTAGGGAGACTTAGGCATGAGGGCCACACCCCGAATGTCTTAGTCGGACGAGGCTAATTTATTAGCCTTTAGGAGATTAGTTCACCGGAACGTTGGCTCGGTCTGCGTGGAACCTTCTGCACCTGTCACCGGCGTCCGAGTAGAGACTATGACTAGACCCACAAACCAGAATTTGAACTTTATCGATTATATATGCACATAAATTCCCAGACTGAATAAGATATGGTATAAATTCCTTACAGGACGCAGGAAGTGGTTCAATGAAAAAAGCAGTGGTAATCGGTGGTGACAGCAGACAGTTTTATCTGGCACAGTATTTAGAGGCGGGAGGGCTGGAAGTAGAAATGCTTTCGGTTCAGTTGCCGGAAAATGAAAATAAACAAATGTCGAATTCTTGTTTAGAGGAACTTGTGAAGAATGCAGATATTATTGCACTTCCTATTCCAGTTAGTCAGGATGGCTGTCACATTAAAGGCATGAATGAGGAAACATTAACAGATGTGGTAGAATATGTCACCGATGGAAAGCGGTTATATGGAGGTCTCCTTCCACTGCGTTTCGTAAAAGCATGCGAAAAACGAGGATGCAGTTGTTTTGATTATATGAAATCTGATGTAATTGCTGTAGAAAATGCCATAGCAACTGCGGAAGGTGCTATAGCAGAACTGATAAAACAGAGCAATATCAATATCCATGGAAGTCAGGTTCTTGTCATTGGATATGGACGTTGTGGGAAAGTTCTTTGCCATAAACTGAATGGTCTGAATGCTAAAGTAACAGTAATGGCAAGACGTGAAGAAGTCAGAGCGGAAGCAGAAGCTATTGGTCTTTTAAGTCTTCCTATGTTTAGTGATTGTACAGATACTCATCTTGGAAAATATGATTTTGTCATTAACACGGTACCATCACAGGTTCTCACATGGGAAACATTAGGAGGATTCAAACAGAATGTAATCATTTTAGATATTGCATCAGCACCTGGCGGAACCGATTTTACTGCCTGTAAGGAATTAGGCTTAACAGCCAGCTTGTCTTTGGGAATACCTGGAAAATACTCACCAAAAACCTCAGGTGAAATATTAGGAAAGCAGATTCTTAATCACTGCAAGAGAGCTGGTCAGAAGCCAACGTAGCTTATGGATTTGTATGTCGTTTAAACGACAGAATGGAGGGCATTATGTCATTATCAGGGTGCAGAATCGGCATCGGCATTACCGGTTCATTTTGTACTTTTGATAAGATTAAAATAGAAATACAGAAACTGACAGAGTTAGGAGCAGATGTGACACCTGTTTTTTCTTTTCATACACAAATGTTTGACACCAGATTTGCAAAAGCTGGCGAGTTTATGAAAGAAATAGAAACAATCACTGGCAACACAGGAATAAAAACCATACAGGAAGCCGAACCGGTTGGACCGAAGAAGTTGTTTGATGTATTTGTCATTGCACCATGTACCGGTAACACATTGGCAAAGTTAAACAACGGCATTATTGACACACCAGTTCTTATGGCGGCAAAAGCCCATATACGAAATGAGCGCCCGGTTGTCATTTCCATTTCCACCAATGACGCACTGGGGATTAATTTTAGAAATATAGGCGAAATGATGAATCGAAAATACATTTACTTCGTTCCATTTTCACAGGACGATCCTGTGAAAAAACCATGCTCCATGATTGCCCACGTGGACCGCATATCGGATACCATTGAGAAGGCGTTACTGGGTAAGCAGATACAGCCGATTGTATTGTAATTAGAATAAAAATAACAGCCCCCTGCGAAATGTGTGTTGGCAGGGGGCTGTTCTTGCATTTTCATGTATAATTCATAGGATTCTGTTTTCCTTCGGTAGTTCTCATTTTTTTCAAAAAGAAAAATCTGATAAATGCTGGTAACAATGTATAGTGTGCATACACAGGCACCGACTATATACCACCGGGACATGCCTGCAAATGACATGGTGTGTCCATGTAGAAAATACTGTATGCCGGATAACAGAATAATGCTTCCTGTAATGCCTAAAAGAAAAAGCAGATATTATGTATTCCAAAATTTTTCGGATGCGTGTTCCGTCTAAAAAATATAGAGGAATGATAAGTCCTGTTAGCAAAATAACAGGAAGTGCCAGGGTATTGCCGAAATTCCACAATAGGATTTCCTGTATAATAATTACGATGAGAAAGTAAATTATAATATGCCGCAGACTGCGTATTTGTTTACGGTGAAAAAAGATTCGATAAGCTAACAAATACTTTACTAATTCCATTACAGATAAACAGGCTAATTCAATATATTCTGTCATTCTATGCGCCCTCTTATTCGTTTATTAATCAATGCATTATATTTTTTTGTAACATCATTATAGTATTTTCGTCCTATGGGAATTTCCTGTTCCATATCTCGAAGTGAGATAGCAGCGTCTATTTTCTGTACATATTCAAGGTTTACAATATATGACTTATGAACTCTTGCAAATTGAGGCACAGATAACTGTTTTTCCCAATACTTGATATTACGGCTGACAGTTATGGGAGTTTGCCTGGTATAAATCTGAATATAGCTGCCATTAGCCTGAATGCATTGAATTTCGCTGATTCGGAACCAGGTTTCAGGATTATTCTGATCAAACTGTATAAGAAAATCTTCATATGCTTCTTTAGAGGCAACATTTAACCAATGACATATTTTCTCATAAGATATGGGCTTTTTTCCAAAGTCTAATGTTTTCATGCCAAATGTGGAAAATACCTGTTCGCTATGGTGAGATACAAATACAATACGCCATATTTTTTCAGAATATTCTAATTGTTTCATTACTTCAATGCCATCGATTGCATTCATCTCTATGTCAAGCAAGAGCAGGGTGAGCATTTCACCAGTGTATGCTAGTATGAACCACCCTAAATACTGCACTGTTTCGCTGGTCTGCTTTTCCGATAGCACAGATGTAAAAGCCTCAGCGTAGCCCGCTACGCCTGCGTTTTTACACCTGCACTCTCAAAAAAGCATTCTCACCGAAACAGTACAATATTTAGGGGGGTTCATACTAGTATATCTTCACCAGATGCAAATTCTAATAATTCACAAGCTATACCAGTATCATTTATATATTCTTGACAGAGCTGTCTAAGATAGATTCTTTGTTCTTTATCATCATCGCAAATTCCAATTCTCATCATATTTATCTCCTTTCGTTTTGATTTTACCAAATTGTTGGTGCGATATCAAGTGTTATTACGACAAAATATTTTGTTTCTTTAATAGCTAACTGTTATAAAAGATGTCGTTTATGAAAAAAATATGTCGTTAGTGAAACGCTGATTGTATTGCCAGTAAGCTGCGTATTATGATTGAAAAAAGAGAGGAGGGATTTTATGAATTATGTCGCAATTTGGGGAAACTGGTGGCAGTTACTGGAAATAATATTTCGTTAACGCAAAGAAAAATAATGGGATATTAGCAAAATAGGGAAGGGGGAGTTAATAGTAAAGTTTAAGAAGATGATGTTACAAGTATGAAAGCAAGAAGGAAAAACAAGTTGAGAAAGGAAAATGATAAATATCAGAGTCATGAATTTGATATTTATTAAGGTAAGAGTATGAAAGAAATATTTGGCAAAAAATTATGTAAAAGAAACTTGAAACAAATACTATCAGTTGTCTTAACAATGATTGTTCTGCTTACCAGCCTCCGGTTAGAGGCATTTATAGTGAATGCGGATGAGGCAGAATCTTACGTAACATTGTATTTGGTGGACAATACGACTGAAAAATGGGTAGGCAATGATTCGGCAGTATTAGAACTGGTGGATAACACAAGCGGTCATGATAGTTACATAATGACAAAAGTGGATGATACCACCTGGAGTGCCAGTGTCCCGGAAAGTGCTTATAACATAACCTTTAACCGCTATAATTCAGAGAAAACAACCCAGTGGAATTCATGGAGTGCAGGTGGCAGGGATGCTAATAATGCATATTACGCCGATGGAAGTGAGTATGGTCATTGGGAAGTGGTAGAAAAAGGGGAAGAATATTTTCATGCCGGAGATATTGTATATCTTGATGTATCCGGTTTCACAGAATGGACAAATGACAATGCACTCATGTATGTGAATTTTACAGGTGCCACAAAAGAAGAAAATGGTGGGCTGGATATTGATATAGAAAATGCAAATGAAACAATATACAATCCGAGAGCTGTTGATTTGAAAGTGGAAGATCATATTTATGCGTATGTGATAACATTTGCAGATGAGGGAGCTACAGAATTAAGATTTTGGAGAGGAAATACAACAACATTATGGAATAATTCGGTTAAATTATCTTATGATGATTATGCAGAGGGTAAAAATTGTGTTAAAGTAGATGGATGGAATGTAGAAGGTGCTGTTTGTGTATCAACAAATGAGCTTGATAAGAACGTGGATAATAATGGTAATGGCTATTCTGATTATTTGGACAAAATAACAGGCTATGGTACAGAAAACTATGATAGTGATGAGGATGGCTTACCTGATTATTATGAATATGTCATAAAATCAAATAAAGACTGCTCTGATTCAGATGGAGATGGAATTCCAGACGGATATGAAGTTTTTACTATGCAGACAACGCCGATTCTCAGTGACTCGGACAATAATGGTATTAAAGATTCAAATGAAGATTTTGATGCGGATGGAATTAATAATATAGATGAATACAATTTAGGCACAAATCCAAGAAGTGCAGATAGTGATAATGATGGATTGTCTGATGTAGATGAAAGGGATATTTATCATACCAAACCAACACATGCTGATACAGATAGTGATGGGTTAAGTGATGGGTTAGAAATAAGGTATTCTATGGATCCATTTAACACAGATACGTTGAATAATGGTATACTAGATGGAGACAGAGTATATGATGTAAAAATAGAAGGTGAATGTTCCGATAATAATAGTGTGCAACCAACTATAACTGTTGAATTGGAAGGAAACCAGATACATTCCTTATCAATTGAGAAAGTAGATTCATCTGATACATTTTTGAATGAAGAAATACCAGGGTACATTGGCAATGCATTTGAATGTACGGTGGATGGTGAATTTGAAAAAGCAGTTTTATCATTTGAACTGGATGAGGATTTATTTGAAGATGGTTTTGTTCCAGCTATCTACTATTGTGACGAAGAAAATCAGTCGTTAGTCGAAGTGGAAAACCAGTCGATTGATGGGAATATTATATCTGCAGAGTTAGAGCATTTTTCAAAATATATTGTAGTTGCAAAAAACATTTATGAATTGAAGAAATATGAATATACCATATTAGCACCTACGGATGAAGAACTGCGCAACAAAGTTTTTGATGTAGCACTTGTCCTTGACGAATCAGGTAGTATTTCAAATTCAGATTTTCAGTTAATGAAAAATTTGTGCGGTGGATTAGTAGGGGATTTTTCAGAGGAAGATAGAATTGCAGTATTTACATTTGATGATATAGTTAGAAAGAGAACAACATTTGTTGATAAGACAAGTTGTCAGAAAACGCTTGAGTCAATTAACCAAGAAAATGGGGCAACAGCTATTTATGATGGAATTAATGAAGCAATTGAAGAATTTTCTAATTATTCAAATGATAATGCAACAAAAATTATGATTGTGCTTACCGATGGATTGGATAATTCAAGTAGTAGTGCAAATACACCGTCCAATATTTTGAAAAAGGCTAATGATGAAAATGTTATTATATATACAGTAGGTGTCGGTGATGTTGATAGCAGTGTATTATCAGAACTTGCAAAATTAAGTGGAGGTGCCTATTATGGTGTGACAGACTTTGAGCAGTTAGGCAGTGTGTTCGATCGACTAATCACAGATGCAGATTTATACAAGGATTCTGATGGAGATGGAATTAGTGATTACCATGAGAAGAAAATATCTAAAGGTGAGATGAAGACAGGTCTGGGCGTCTCTGTTAATGGATATGCAAAATTAGATTATTTAAATGCAGACAGTGATGGTGATGGTCTACTGGATGGAGAAGAATTAGAAATAAAAGAAGAAACAGCATCAAAGTCCACTGTGTATTGTTATTTGAATTCTAATCCTTGTAGCGTAGATAGTGATGGTGATGGATTTGAAGATTGTGCGGAGATTTACATAGGAACGGATCCGCTAAATGTCACAAATAAATTATCAGAAACAACAGGTGAATATACAGCGAATGCATGGTGGGAATGGGTGGAATTGACAAAGGACCATGCGTGGAATTATATTCATAACCAGGTTCAAGCAGATGCAAGGGCGAAGAATACAGAACTTTATAAGAAAGAGCTGGTTATTCCTAATGTTGGAAGAGTAGATTTATATAGGGAATCGACCAAAGAAATGTGGGAAGTGAAACCATATTCTTATGCAGAAGGTACGAAAAAAGATATGGCACTTGCACAATTAAAGAAGTATGTTGATTCTAATGAGGCATACAAAGTTGGAGGTAACTATGTTAAAAGTAGTAGTTTTGTAACGGCAGATAATAAATATGATGTGAAATATAGCAATCTGCTAAATGGCTTGGTGGTATATAGATTTGACAGAAAAAGAGATGAAGAAAATGAATATGTTCCTGTGTATAAGGAAGAAGAAGAAAAGGAGCAAATACCGGCTCAGAATTTTGTATATCAACCGAATATAACTGTTGAAGATGTTGGTTTTTGGACAACTGTAGCAGGCATAGCAATAATAGGTACTACACTTGTGGAAGATGTAATAACCGGAGGTGCAGGAATAGCAGATGATGGTTGGACTATAGGTTTTGCATTGTCATTAATGGGGGCATAGCTTGTTAAAAATGTGAAAGGAAGATAAACATATGGGTAACCTTACTATAAACGCTGCATTCAAGGCAGTATACAAACAAGAATTAGAAGCAAGGGGCTTTAAAAAGGCAAAAGGCTATAAAATGTATATGAAGTTTATTGATAATGAAGTGGTGCAATTTATAACATTTCTTAACGAACAAAGTGGCATCAAAGGACTGAAACAATTTACAATTATAGCAGGAATGGTTTCTATTTATAATACAACAGTTGTACCGAAGGAATTAATCTGTAGGTCTGATGATTTGTTAGGTTTTGCTGGTAGAAAGTATACTTATGAGGAAAAAAAGAAGCAATTTTTTTTCACTTACAAAGACGATGAAACACTAATGGAAGCAATGCAAAGGACTTTTGATAAAGCACAGGAATTGATATTTCCGTTATTTGAAGAAGTTACTGATTTGAACGCTTATATATCATATCAAAAATATCATAGAATAGGGTTGTTGAGCTGTGCTGATCGTCTGGAGGAAGATTCCCTTGCATTAATAAAGGCAGACAACCATGATGACTTTATGGATTTATTTCATGAATATTTAGAACAGAATTTGGAAGATGTCAAAAAAGGTTTGGTTGGTGGTGATTATGAGTATCATTATAGAACATTATATTGGGGCATCATAGAGTGTTTAGCGAAGCCAAAACAAAGAGTATATGAGGATGAACAATTGTATGCAACTGTGATGGCTGAGTGTGCAAAACGCAAGGAAGCCAATTTACTCACATTAAAGACGTATGGTATTCTTCCATAATAGTTGGTATATATGCGATAGCTAGTATTACTTTTTATAGTTTATTATGTCTAAGAACAAGAAAAAGCCTCCTGTCAAAATAAAATTGTTGGCAGGGGGCTGTTCTTGCATTTTCATGTATAATTCATAGGATTCTGTTTTCCTTCGGTAGTTCTCATTTTTTTCAAGAAGAAAAATCTGATAAATGCTGGTAACAATGTATAGTGTGCATACACTGGCACCAGCTATATACCAACGAGGCATGCCTGTATTTGACATGAACAGACTACATATAATCCCAAAGTAGTCAATACCGAAGCAGACCAGTACATATATGAATACATAGTGACAGAGGAAGATGAGGGATCTGCAAAATTAAGATTCTGGAGAGGAAATGAGACAACCTTATGGAATAGTTCTGCCCTGCTTTCTTATGAAGAATATGCAAGCGGTAATAATTGTGTAAAGGTTACAGGTTGGGATGAGACAGGAGAATTATCAGTATATCAGGTGACTCTTGATGTAGAAAAAGATACAGATGATGATGGTGCACCGGACTATGTTGAAGATTATTTTGAAACAGATAAGACAAAAGCTGATACAGATGGGGATGGCTTATCTGATTACATTGAATTGTATTCCGTTGTATTGAATCCTTGCCTTGTTGATACAGACGAAAATGGTACCAATGATGGGGATGAAGATCTGGATGGAGATGGATTAACCAACATTCGGGAAATAGAATTAGGTACTGACTTATTAAAAACAGATACGGATAATGATGGTCTTAGTGATTATGAAGAAAATGCAGTTTATGGAACAAATCCATTGAAAACCGATACAGATGAAGATGGAGTTTCAGATGCAAAAGAAATAGCGTTATCCACCAACGCTCTTGTTGTAGAGGATTCCTTCGATGTAAGCGTAACAGCAGATGAGGAAGATCCTGTAAAAGTATCAGTTGAAGCAGAATTATCCGGAGAACAGGTAGAGACATTAACGGTTGAAAGATACGAAGATGAACTATTTTTCCCGGAAACTATGCCTGGTTATATTGGTGGGGCATATGATTTTCATGTAAATGGAAGCTTTGATTCTGCTACCATTCAATTTGAATTTGATGAATCTTTGTTGGAAGATGAAGATTTTGATCCAGTTATTTACTATTTTAACGAAGAAACACAGTTATTAGAGGAACTGGAAACGACAATAACTGATAACATAGCATCTGCCGAAGTTACACATTTTTCAAAATATATTCTTCTTAACAGAAAAGTATATCAGGAATCATTTATCTGGCAGGATGTATGGGGTGTCACAGGATATACAGGAGTGGAACTTGTACTGGTAATTGATGATTCCGGCAGTATGACGACATATGACAGTGCCAATCAGAGACTGACTGTTGCCCGGAATTTGATTGACAAACTTCCTGATAACAGCAAAATTGGTATTGTTAAATTTGAAAGTTCAACATCCATATTAACACCAACATTGATAGATGATAAGGAACAGGCAAAAGCATTTTTGACTACGGATTATTTTTACTCATCTGGTAATACAACTATGTATAGTGCAGTCATAAGCGGGACTTCATTATTTGAATCAACAGATGATACGGTCTTAAAGACAATGGTTGTGATAAGTGATGGTATACCTACAGATGAAAGTTTATACACATTAGCTGTATCAGCAGTTAAGGATAATAATGTAAAAGTTTATACCGTAGGATTAGGAAGTAATAATGCAAGCTTTTTTACACGGTATCTGCAGCCATTGTCCAACAATACAGGTGGAGCTTTTTATCTTGCATCAGATGCGGATCAGCTAGAGAAAATTTATGATGATATCAATATGAGAATTGATATTGAGACGGATAGTGACGAAGATGGAATCGCTGACTATTATGAAGAGAATATGGTTATGTTCAACGGTGTCACTCTCAAACTGGATAAAAATAATCCGGATAGTGATGGGGATGGTCTGGATGATGGAGAAGAAGTTGTAGAATTAAATTATCAGTACAATATAGCCAAAACTCAGGTAATTGTAACAGGAAAACTGTTGTCTGACCCATTGCATGAAGATAGTGACGGAGATGGCATTTCAGATGAAGAAGAAACTAATATTGGAACCGATCCTAGGATAGAAGATACCGACGGAGATGGATTAGCCGATGGAACAGAATTAGTGTATTGGTTTGATCCTCTTGTGAAAGATCCGGATGGAGATGGACGAACCGATTATCAGGAATATGTGGACGGAACCGATCCATTCAGCTATAATAAAGACTGGTACGAGTATGTATGGGATTTTACCTGTGGATTTGCTCTTGGAGATATTATTACTGAGACAGACAGTATTGCTACTACAATGGGGCAGATTACCGGTAGTTTAATTCCTGTCGCAGATGTAAGAGATTTAGTAGCAAATGCAGCACATGGAGATTATGCTCTGGCAGGCATAAGTGCTATAGGTGTTGTACCGTTAGCAGGTGATGTGACAAAAACAGCCACCAAAGTAGGCAAGTTTATAGTAAAGAATGCAGATGATGTCCCAAAGGTTGCCGCTTTACTTGAGTTTTTAAGTAAGAATTTCCCTGATGTAGTAACAGCATTAAGTAAGAGTGATGACTTTGCGGATGCCGCAAAACAGTTGTCAAAGGGAGAGAATCTTAAGCTGATACGCCAAAAGGCAAAGGTCATTACAGAATCTTTTGAACATGCCGGATTATCCCATTATTTGCTGAAGACAAGCAATAGTCTGAATATAAAAAGTACTGTTGATGTGAGCCAAGAGTTAGGTGAAAATGTTTGGGAACAAGGTGCTTGTAAACGTGGAAAGAATATTGATATTTTCATAAATAAGCATGATGGGTTAAACGGTCTTGGAGAAAACTTCCCAGTTGCAGATAGAGTGGACGATGGGATATTGGTAAGCACAAAAAGCACTGATGTTGGTGCACCGAGTTATCAAAATACCACGACATTAAAAAATAGGTTAAATAAATATGTAAATGATTTAATAAATTTTGAAAAAAATATTTTAAAGGTGAAGATGAATATAGTTGGGGAGAAAGCGTATTGAGAAAAGAACAATATAATAACAAAAAAGCACTTGAAATCGTGTTGCCAGATGTAATTATAACAGAGGATGCATTAACGGTGCTGACTGATTTTAAAACCACAATGGAAAAAAGTGACATAGAAGTATGGTATATTATAGCTAAATGATATTTGGAGGTATTGTATGAGTGTTCAAAAATATCCATGGTTAGTATCAATGTATAAAGGAGAGGGACGTATATTGCTTATTCCGGTTATAGATCATATAGGAGGATATTCAGTAAACTCCAATTGGTTTATTAACATAAGTGATATAGAAGATAATAATAGCATTGGTAGTGGTCTTTTGGAAGCATTGGAGTTCATAAAGAATAGTCCTATTTCTACATTAACAGCAAAGGAACGTTCATTAGAATCAGCATGGAAAAAGAACTCTAAGTACAAAAGTTGGATTTCCTTTTGGAAAAATAATAACTTTGCATTCTTTAAACTGTTTGCAGAAGGAAATTATAAAATTTATTCAGCTAAAAGGACAGAAGACAGGAAGGGTGGATACCATGATTCCATTAAAACCATTGAGTTGCCATACACAGCCACCACAGAAGAAATCGGACAAGCTGTAATAGATGTATTTAAAGCCGCTGAGGAATATTACAATGATAAGCCGGCATATGATCCTTACCCTACAAAGAGCATTGAACTCCTTGATGGTTCTACGTTGACAGTAAAACATCCAAGTGATAAGCATTTCACCGATTATGAAGATTGTGGTGCAGCAGAAATATACCAGTGCTATTCCTATCTTCCGAAAGAGGATGCCGAGTCATCAGCAGATTTTTTTTTGGGAATAGCGGCAGAGCTTGGTTGTGATATATCACCAGAGAATATCCGCAGTTCGTGGGAAGCTGCCTATGGCAAAGCAGACCTCTTTGAAATTCAGGAAGTTGATTATGGAATCTTTAGCCTTCGTGTAGAAATGAGAAACAAAAATACACATAAGATATCCTATCTTTTACCAATGGGAGAGGATTTGCTCTTAGAGTGTGGCATGGATGTGCATCAGCCCAACAGAAGAAAGAAGCTGGATGAAAGGCTGGTGGAGTTGTTTGGGGAGTTTGCGTTAAGCTGTAAACAATAAAACTGTAATGTATTATAGTTTTGGTCTGGTCGAATGTTCTTTGGACCACCATAGGCGAGAAGAAATTCTCACCGTTTCTATAAAAAGTTGAATGATTTTAAAACCACAATGGAAAGAAGTGGCATTGAAGTATGATATATTATAGGTAAATGATACTTGGAGGTGTTGTATGAGTGTTCAAGGATATCCGTTTATAGCAGTAATATATAAAGGCGAGGGACGTATATTAATTGTTCCGCTTATAGAACATATAGGTGGTTATTCAGTAAAATCCAGATGGTTCATTAATACTGAGAATTTGGAAGACTATTCCCAAATAGGAGAAAATATTTTTAAAGTTGTAGATTTTATTAAGAATAGTCCCCGTTCTAGCTTAACACCGAAGGAACTAAATTTAGAAGAAGCATGGAAAAAGAATTCAAAATATAAAAGCTGGAATTCTTTCTGGAAAAATAATAATTCAGCACATTTTATGCTTTTTGAAGATGGACATTATGAAATTTATTCAAGAAAAAGAAGTGAAAAACGAAAGGGTGGATATGATGATTGTATTAAGAAAATTAATTTGCCATCCACAGCCACCGCAGAAGAAATCGGACAAGCTGTAATAGATGTATTCAAAGCCGCTGAGGAATATTACAACGACAAGCCAGCATACGACCCTTACCATACAAAGAGCCTGGAACTTCTTGATGGTTCTATGTTGACAGTAAAGCATCCAAGTGACAAGCATTTCAGCGATTACGAAGATTGTGGAGCAGCAGAAATATACCAGTGTTATTCCTATCTTCCGAAAGAGGATGCCGAGTCATCAGCAGATTTTTTTGTGGGAATCGCAGCAGAGCTTGGCTGCGATATATCACCAGAGAATGTCCGCAGCTCATGGGAAGATGTCTATGGCAAAGCAGACATTTTTGAAATTCAGGAAGTTGATTATGGAATCTTTAATCTTCGTGTAGAAATGAGAAACAAAAATACACATAAGATATCCTATCTTTTACAAATGGGAGAGGATTTGCTCTTAGAGTGTGGCATGGGTGTGCATCAGCCAAACAGAAGAAAGAAGCTGGATGAAAAGTTAGTGGAACTGTTTGGAGAGTTTGCACTAAGCTGCAAGCGATAAAAATACATATTTTAAATGTCAAAGCTATAGAAAAAGCAAGTTTTTTTGAGGGGGGACATATGAGAAATTATTTAAAAATATTGTTGATTACATTAGCAATTCAATTCGGATGTGATGCATGTGGAACGTTATTGTCAGAACTATTAGAAGCAGCTGGTAACACTTCGGATCTTCCCTTGCTGTGCAGTATGGCAGGGGTGCCAATTTCAATTGTGGCAGATATTGTGTTGTCAATAAAATGGGGGGGAATTTAAAAGAAAAATTATTATGCATTTTCCTCATGCCAACTAATTATACATGGGCTTTGTACATATTTTATGCAATCTGGTTACTGAATTAGTGGATGGATATGCTAGGTAACATCTATTGATTCATAGTTCTATTCCCCATTCTTCCTGCATACATTTTTATAAGACACCAGTCCGGTTACAGCAATCACCGTATTTCTGCAACCGATACCTGCGCCGCAGCATGATGGAGGTATGTATGAAAAGAATTGTATTTATCCTTGCGATAGTCCTGTTAGGATGTTTACTATCCGGCTGTAGCATTGTAGATACATCAGGAGAAAAGGGGAGCCAGTTAGAATACACCATAGTAGGAGAAAAAGAACTGCCGGAAGAATTGCTGACCATGATCAATGAAAAAAAGATGGCAGAATTTAAAATGACCTATGCAGACAAAGAAAACCTCTACATTGTCAGAGGCTACGGTGAGCAGCCTACAGGAGGATACAGCATTCAGGTAAATGGTGTGACACTGTCAGACAATGGCATTCATGTGGACACCAACCTGATTGGGCCGGAAACGGAGGAAGAAAAAGGAACGGAACCTTCCTATCCGTTTATTGTGTTAAAGACAGCATATATGGATAAGACAGTTATGTATAATTAAGGAGGCAGACGGGGTGGAACTGACTAAAAAAATAGTATCAATGAATCAAGTGAAGCAGCGGGTAGTAACCCAGATAACAGTAGATGACGATATGAATGTACCAGATACAAAGCCGGATATTGCAGCAATTGTTCAGGGAAAAGGTCAGTGTATGGCAGACAGCTGCAAGGCACTAGAAGGGCAGGCACAGCTAAAAGGCGAATTACAGTTTCAGGTATTATACATAACCGATACAAAGGAACGTCCCCTTCATAGCCTGTCCGGGAAAATACCCATCGACGAAATGATTCATATGGAACAGGCGAAGAACAATGCCTTGTTAAAAGCCCAGTTAGAAATCGAAGATTTGACCATCAGTATTATCAATTCCAGAAAAATCAGTGTGCAGGCAATTTTAAATATCCATATTGATATGGAGACCATGGCAGAGGAAGAATTAGCTGTGGATGCCCCAGCCGATGACCAGATAGAATGTTGCCGCAAGAAAATGGAAGTGTTACAGCTGCTCACTAATAAAAAAGACATTTTCCGTATCAAGGAAGAAGTGCCGGTGCCACCGCACCAGTCTAACATATATGAGATTCTCTGGGAAAATGTAGGTGTTACTGTGACAGACATTAAGCTGACACAGGATAAAATAAATGTGCTAGGTGATTTGCAGGTATTTCTGCTGTATCAGGGCGAGGGAGATGAGCGAAAAGTACAGTGGTTAAGTGAAACCTATCCATTTCATGGTGTGGTGGATTGTCAGGGCTGCCATGAACTGTTAGTGCCGGATATTGGCGTAGCAGTAAAGACGAAGGAGTTAGAAATCCGAGCAGATTCCGATGGGGAAGAACGCATTGTGGGCATAGATATGACCATTGAATTAGATATCAAATTGTACGAAGAGGAGGATGTGGAGTATCTTTCTGATATTTACGGAACCAAAATGTTAGTAGAACCACAATGGAAAGAGGGCATTTTCCAGCATCTTCTCATGCAGAACCAGTCCAAATATCGTGTTAATGACCGAGTAAAAATCAAAAATGAGATGCCAAGAATTTTGCAGATCTGCAATGCTTCTGGTACAGTAAAATTAGATGAAGTGCAGTTGGTGGAGGATGGCATACAGGTCGATGGCGTGGTTTTAGCGGAAATTTTATATGTAACTACAGAAGATAAACGCCCATTTCATATGTTGCAGACTGCCATCCCATTTAGTTATCAGATAGAGGCAAAGGGTATTCATGATGGCTGTATTTATAAGCTTCAGCCAGCCTGTGAACAACTGTCAGTATCCATGATAGACAGTGAGGAAATGGATGTAAAAGCCGTAGTTGCCATTCAGGTATTTGTGGTGGAGCAGGAGCAGACGAAGGTCATGCGGGGAATCAGTCAGTCAGAAATACCTTATGAAACAATCGAAAAAATGCCGGGCATGATAGGTTATATTGCAGCGGAGGGAGATACCCTATGGTCTGTTGGTAAGCAGTATTTCCTGCCGGTTAAGGATATCAAGGAGTGGAATCATCTGACCAGTGACACCCTGCAGAAGGGTGATAAGCTGCTGCTCCTCAAAAATGTAAAGACAATACATGTATAAAACCAAACATTGCATTATCAATATAAGATAATGCAATGTTTTTTTGTAAAAAATAGAGATGAAAAATACAATTATGCCTAAAATAAACAAATTGACAAAAACAACAATGTGTGGTATTATTTGTTTGTAAATGCAATCGTAAGAGTATTAGTGAAATTTGTAAATATAGTATTAATGCTGACAATGATTGTATGTTCCGGATAATATGAAAAAATTAAATGTAAGCTGAAAAGATAAGGGAGGTAAGCGCGATGAAAAAAATAATAACTTTATTAGTTACAATGACTATTATTATGATGTCAAAAACGCATATATATGCAATGGATTTAGGAGGTACGGAATCGTTAATTAATGTACGGAAAACTACAGATATAGTTGATGAAAAAATTTTAGAAGTCAAATTAAGAAAGGATATTGTTAACAAGCCACTATCTGAATTTGAAAATGTTACTATAATCGATAATAGTATTAATTGTTCTAGTGATAGTAGTATATTGTCATCAGAAATTTCTGGAACTAAGACACAGACGGTTTCAATGTATTTGCGTGATGCAGGAAAATATGCAGGAAAGTGTACACTTTCATATAAAACTCAGATTTTAGGTGGAAGACCACAATTTGTGTATGAATCTTGTACATTAAGTGAAAGTTGGAGTTCTAATATGGACTATTATGTAGTAACCATGCCTGATATAACATTTTCGGGTGATAGAATAGAAGTCAGATATTACACTCAAATAGGCTTGATAAGTGATGTTATTGTTGTGGTATTCAATGCTAAGTAGGTGAAGTATATGAGAGTGTGTAAACAGTGTGGATTAAAAAATGAAGAAAATGTAAGATATTGTCAGAAATGTGGTGCGAAGCTTGAATGTAGGGTGAGGTTATTTCAGAAAGAGAATTTTAAACTATGGGCCGGATTTAACATGAAGGGTATCTCTATTGCACCATTAGCCTGCATGGGAATAAAGAATGAAGCAGAACGTGAATTAGGAAAAGTTTCAAAAATTCCTAAATTGGCACATGTAAAACCGAGAGAGGATGGTAGCTGGTTTTGTCCGGATTGCGGCGACCTTAATGCACGATTTACAAAAAAATGTAAAGGTTGTGGAAGGGATTTTATTTGACCTGATAACTTGGTTTGCATCTGTGAAGCAATACTCACAAAAAATATTTCGCATAGCTTTATAAAAGAATCCTAGAGTACATATTTTAAGATGTAAAGTGTGCAAGCACATCGAAAAGATAAATTCGTGGAGTGTGCTTGCACATTTTGTTCTAATCAGCAATTATTCAAAATCGGACTCAGAAGAAATTCCAGCCCACTCATCGAAGCCTTTCATAACGGCATCATAAGTTTTCTGGCTGATTTCCGGTAACTCTTTGCCCCATGTCTGGGTTGCCTGCTCAAAGCCTTTCTTAAACGCTTCCCGCATCTCCTCAATCTTGTCCGGATCGCCGCCGGTTAAAGCCTTGGCGAAAGAGAGAATACGTTCAGAAGTCTGTTTTACACCCCAGTAGCCATCTTCAGAAATGTCTTCCTGAGCCTGTGCTTTTGTTGCAGCATCCACTTCAAAATTGCCACTTGCTAAGAATTTCCACATATCGTCAGTGGAAGCAAGGGTTTGTCCCTGTTTTGTAATCAATTTTTCAACAATGGAGCGAAGCTGTGCAGTTCTATTTTCTGCATCAGCCTTTAGCTGATTGACTAATTCCGTATTCTGTGTATAAGTCTTTTTCGTGCTGTCAGTCTGAGTTTCCTTTGATGGTTCATAAACCACAGCAGTATCGTCCTTTGCGGTTGTAGCTACAGAATCAGCAATCTTGTCAGCTTTTGTAGTATGACTGCCGGAATAAGTTGTAGCAGTAGTTGTGTTAGAAATAGCATTTACATCCATGTACATCACCTTTCCTTAAAAATAAAGCAATTGTTGTTTCTATAAAATGACATAAAAATAGTACTTATGTTTTATTTTATATCGGTCAAAATGCATGAAAACTTAATATATCATTGAAATTTATGGAAAAATCGTTATAATATATTGTATACAATGTGCGTAACAAAATTAAAAGGTGATAATGGCACTTTTTAATTTTGTTAGAGGAGTGTAATAGAAAGGAATGGGGTTAGATTTATTATGGAACAAATGTCTTTAAAAGCACTGGCAAAGATAAATTTAGGTCTTGATGTAGTACGTCGCAGGGAAGATGGCTATCATGAGGTCCGTATGATTATGCAGACAATCAATATGTATGATAAGCTGGAGCTTTCTAAAACAAAAGAAGATAAAATTACAGTAGAAACAAATGTAAGTTTTCTTCCAACCAATGAGAATAATCTGGTGTACAGAGCTGCAGATTTATTAAAAAAAGAATTTGGAATTAAGCAGGGAATCCATATCAAGTTGTCCAAATTTATTCCGGTAGCTGCTGGTATGGCAGGGGGGAGCAGCGATGCGGCAGCCGTACTTTACGGCATGAATAAAATGTTTGAGTTAGGTCTTACAAAGAAGCAGCTTATGGAGCGAGGTGTGAAGCTTGGTGCCGATATTCCATACTGCATTATGCGAGGAACCGCATTGGCAGAAGGAATCGGAGAGATTTTGACACCATTAAAACCAGCGCCACAGTGTCATGTATTGATTGCAAAGCCGGGAATCAGTGTGTCAACCAAATTTGTGTATGAAAATCTTCATGCCAATGAGTTAGAACATCATCCGGATATAGACAGTATGCTAGCAGCCATTGAGGCAAATGACCTTTATGGACTGGCTTCTAAGATGGAAAATGTATTAGAAACCGTTACCATTAAGGAATATCCGATTATTGAAGAAATCAAGGATAGCATGAAAGCAAACGGGGCGATTAATGCTATGATGAGTGGAAGCGGTCCTACTGTATTTGGTTTATTTGATAATAAGGAATGTGCAGAAAAAGCTATGAAATGTCTGCAGGAAAGTGAAAATGTGAAAAAAGTATATCTCACAAAGATGTATAATAACCGATAAGTTTGAGAAAAGGAGTACAAGGATTACTATGATGGAAGATACATTACGTGTAAATATGAATGAATATTTACCCCTTAGAGATGTTGTATTTAATACACTGCGGCAGGCGATTTTAAAGGGAGAATTTCAGCCGGGAGAGCGACTTATGGAAATTCAGTTAGCCCAGCGGTTAGGAGTAAGCCGTACACCTATTCGGGAAGCCATTCGTAAGTTAGAATTAGAGGGGCTGGTAATCATGATACCACGAAAAGGTGCGGAAGTGGCAAAGATTACCGAAAAAAATATGCGTGATGTATTAGAAGTCCGTTTAGCCTTAGAAAAATTAGCAATGGAGCTTGCCTGTCAGCGTATCACAGAGGAAGAAATTAAACAGTTAGAAGTATCCAATCAGCAGTTCTACCAGACAACAGTTTCAAAAGATTTGCTGACAATGGCACAGGCAGACGAGCGTTTCCATGATGTGATTTATAACGCAACCAAGAATAAGCGTCTGATTCAGATGCTGAATAACCTAAGGGAACAGATGTACCGATATCGCATCGAGTATATCAAAGATATTGAAACACATGAAGAAATAGTGAAAGAACACGAAGATATTTTACAGGCATTGCGGGAGAAAAATTTAGAAGCTGCATCTGCCATGATTCAAAACCACATCGAGAACCAGACTGCGGCGATTTCCGGGTTTATTCATGGGCAGAACTAGTGTACTATACCATTGATATTTAGACAGACCTCCTTGCCTAATTTTCCAGCAGACTGCGTTGTTTTCAATCGACGATGCATGTGTTTAAAAAACGAAGCAATAATATGAATAAAAAGGGAAATATTTGGGAAACCTCTTGCTAAAGAAAAAAGCAGGAGGTTTTTTATGTTTCGAAAATCAATCATAAGTATATTATTATTAGTGTTGTTAGGGTTAGCTTGGAATAAAGAGGTACATAAAGCACAGGCAACAAGTGTGCAACAGGGAATTGCGGAAGAAATTTTGCGTTTCCACGTACTGGCAAATAGTGATTCCACAGAAGACCAGCAGCTGAAAATGCAGGTAAAAGAAGAAGTGTTGAAATATTTGTCCGGTTATTTAGACGGCAGTGAAAATCTAGAGGAAACAAAAGAAATAATAAAAACACATTTACAGGATATTGAGACCTATGCCATATCTGTAGTTAAGGAAAAAGGATATGATTATTCCGTTCATGCTGAATTAACCACATGTTATTTTCCTGTCAAAACTTATGGAGACTGCACCTTTCCCGCAGGGGAATACGAAGCCTTGCGGATACTCATCGGCAACGCAGAAGGTCATAACTGGTGGTGTGTATTATACCCAAATCTCTGCTTTGTAGATGCGGTTTATGGTGTTGTGGAGGACGAGGAGAAAGAGAAATTAGAGAATGTATTGACAGAAGAAGAATACCAATCCATACTAGAAGTACCGGAAGAAAATGTTACTGTAAAATTCCGTTTTCTTGACTGGATACAGGAGTGTTTTGGAATGAAGGATGACATTGCTCACTATAAAGATACGGAATAGTTACGAATAAGCATACCTTATTCTGGGAATACTAAAGCTACATAATTATAATGTGGAGGTAGCAGAATGAGGATACTTTTTTATGGAACAAAAACCTATGATAAAATCTGGTTTGAGCCTATGGCGAAAAAATATGGATATGAGATACATTTTTTGGAGGCGGCCGCCAGCTTAGATACCATTAAGCTGTCGGTAGGCTATGATGCGGTATGTATTTTTGTAAATGATTATCTGGATAAGGACATGATAGATATATTGGTGGAAAATGGTGTAAAAGGAATTTTACTTAGAAGTGCCGGATTTAACCATGTGGATATTGAGGCTGCAAAAGGCAGAATTCGTGTGCTACGTGTACCTAGCTATTCTCCGGAAGCCGTGGCAGAATATGCACTGGCAATGCTGCTTACTGTTAACCGATATACTCATAAGGCATATACTAGAACAAGAGATTTTAATATGAGTATACATGGACTAATGGGTGTGGATTTGCACCAGAAGACTATTGGCATTATCGGAACTGGTAAAATTGGCCAGTCTATGATACGTCTTATGAGTGGTTTTCAGATGGAAATCTTAGCTTATGACCCATATCCGGTATCAGAACTGCCGGTTCAATATGTGGAATTAGATGAACTATTCCGCCGCTCAGATGTAATTTCTCTCCATTGCCCTCTTACGCAGGAGACAAGGCATATCATTAACGGAGAAAGCATAGCAAAAATGAAGGATGGTGTATATCTTGTCAATACCTCAAGAGGTGGTCTGATACATTCCGAATCCCTGATACAAGGTTTGTTGTCAGGTAAATTTAAAGGCGTGGGACTGGATGTGTATGAGGAGGAAGACGGTGTTTTTTATGAAGACTGTTCCACCCAGATTATGCAGGACGAAGTCTTAGCCAGACTGGTAACCTTTCCAAATGTACTCATTACCTCGCACATGGGATTTTTTACAGAAGAAGCAATGAAGGCAATCGCCAGTGAAACACTTAAGAACGCACAGGCTGTTGAAAAAAATCAGAAATCAGAAAATGCAGTTGTGTAATTTTTCATGCTGGGTGGAAATTTAAGGCTTCTCTATGGTAACATTGATGAAATTGTAGAAAAAAGTTAAAAAATAGTTGACATTTTCTTTAAAATTAGAGAAACTAAATGAGGTGGTTCGTATGCATAAGACTGTGCAAACTGTTGAATTTCGACCGATTTATCGTGAAGAATTTCAGACAGCACTGAATTTGGCGTGGAGAACATTTTTACAGTTTGAAGCCGCCGACTACGAAGAAGAAGGTATAAGAAGTTTTTATCGGTTTATCAATGACCCCATATTGCCCAGAGCATTTAAGCTGGGAGAGTATCGTGTATGGGGTGCATTTGTATGTAATCGAATGGTGGGAATGATATCTGCCAGAAGTAAAAACTATATTTCCCTGTTGTTTGTGGACAGAGAGTATCATCACAGGGGCATTGGCAGAGGTCTGGTGCGGCAGGTGTTTCGGTACTGCCACTCTGAATGGGGAGTGACAGAAGTAAGTGTACATGCTTCTCCGTATGCAGTTGGATTTTATCATAAGATAGGTTTTATGGATACGGATGTGGAATTGAAGCAGGATGGCATCCGCTATACGCCGATGTTATGCCATATACCGGCTTAATTACTAGAACAGGATGAAGAATCCGTAAATAAGAAAGGTAGTAGGTAGAAAGATTATGAAGAAAACAAAAATTATTTGTACAATGGGACCTGGAGTAACAGACAGAGCAAAAATGCGCGCATTAATGGAAAATGGTATGGATTGTGCCAGATTGAATTTTTCCCATGGTGATCATGAAGAGCAGCTTGAAAGAATCGTTTACTTAAAGGAAGTTAGAAAAGAATTAGGAATCCCATTCCCAATCTTATTAGATACAAAGGGTCCGGAAATCAGAATTCGTGATTTCTCCTGCGACAAGATTTTCTTAGAGAAGGGTGACACATTTACATTAACAACAGGTGATGTATTAGGTGACCAGACTAAAGTATCTGTAACTTATGAAAAATTATATGAAGCAGTATCCGTTGGAACTGAAATCTTAATCGATGATGGTTTAATCGGATTAGAAGTAAAAGAAATCGTTGGATCTGATATCGTATGTACAGTAAAATCCGGTGGTAAGTTAAGCCGTCGTAAGAGTATCAACGTTCCAGGTGTATCTATTCCTATGGAATATCTTTCTGAGAAAGATAAGTCTGATATTCTTTTCGGTATCGAGCAGGATTTAGATTTCATCGCAGCTTCTTTCGTTCGTTCTGCACAGGATGTTCGTGACGTAAGAAACTTATTAGATGCAAACGGTGGAGAAAAGATTAAGATCATTTCTAAGATTGAGAACGCAGAAGGTGTATCTAACTTAGAAGAAATTATTGAATTATCTGATGGTGTTATGGTTGCTCGTGGTGACATGGGTGTTGAAATTCCATTCAAGGAATTACCAGCTATCCAGAAGAGAATGATCCAGGCTTGTTACAAGGCTGGCAAGATTGTTGTTACTGCAACACAGATGTTAGATTCTATGCAGAATAACCCAAGACCTACAAGAGCTGAGGTTACTGACGTTGCTAACGCTATCTATGATGGTACAACTGTTACTATGTTATCTGGTGAAACAGCTGCTGGTGATTACCCAATCGAAGCTGTACGTGCCATGAGAGAAATCGCTGACAGCACAGAAGCAGATATCAACTACAAGAAACGTTTCTTAGCTCACAGCTTAGAATGTGCAACAGAAAAGGATATCCCAGAAGCAGTAGCTATCGCAGCTTGTAACGCAGCAGACTTAATTGAAGCTAAGGCTATCATCGCTGTAACAAGAAGTGGACGTACAGCTCGTATGATTTCTAAGTATCATCCATCTTGCCCAATCATCGCAGAAGTTGTAGATGAGAAGGAAGCTAGACAGTTAAATCTTGCATGGGGTGTTAAGCCAGTTGTTGTTCCAGCTCAGGACAACTATGATGACTTATTTAAGCAGACTATCGAAACAGCTAAGAATACAGGCTTAGTAAAAGAAGGTGATGTTGTAGTTATGGCATTAGGAAGCTCTGTTAAGTCTGGAGATAAGTCTGATATTTTAAGAATTCACCAGATCTAATTCCTGACGAGGTATGACGAAGGATGTATTCGTATCCATATCCGGTTTGCAGTTTACGGAAGGTGATGAAAACACACCAATTGAAGTGATTGCACCGGGTATGTATTACGAGAGAAATGGAAAGAAATATGTGCTGTATGATGAGGTGACAGATGGCTATGAGGGCGTAACGAAGAATACGATACGTTTTTCAGAGGATAGTCTTGATATTATCAAGAAGGGTGTCACCAATGTACATATGGTATTTGAAAAACAAAAGAAAAATGTAACCTTCTACGGAACGCCTTACGGGACAATCCAGATTGGAATTGATGGTAAGGATATCCGCATTGAGGAGGTTGCCGATAAGATAGATATTTATGTGGATTATGGACTTGAGATGAATTATCAGTTTCTTTCAAACTGTAAGATTCATATCAGTGTATGTTCCAAGGGCTGCGAAACATTCAGCTTACATAAATAACTATAAATGAGGCACAAGGCTGTGTATGCGTGGAAACATGAGACACAGCCTTTTTGCATTCTCTAGAAAGCAAGAAACAGCATTTCATCTGAAATCAGGTGAAAATGCTGTCTCCTTTGTTATTTCTTTTTTGATTTTTTAGAAGCAGCTTTTTCAGCAGCAGCTTCTTTTTGTAAATTTTCCTGTGCATTTACTAATTTTGCACGCATTTTCTGAGAAAAGGATTTCTTCACTACAGGAGTCTCTAACGGACCGCGTACACCTTTTACATTTGTAATGTAAATACCACTTACAGTTGCTTTGACTTCTTTCTTTACCGGAACGAGGTCAAATATCTTTTCATCACAGATTAATGTCATAATTTTTGGACCAACCTTAGCTTTTACGATTGGCATTTTTTGACGACGCATAAGTTTTGGAACCTGATCTACCACCATCTGAGGAAGACCGGCATCAATAATTTTTAAGCGTTTTTTGTCAATAATCAGCATGGAAACTGTCTGTGAAGCAGCTTCCATCTGTTTTTGCTGTTCTGCCTGCTTCTTTTCTGCTTTTTTACCAAAGAAATAAAGAGCAACACAAGCAATTAAAAGAATAACGCTTATTACAATCAATACAATAGACCATATTGGCAAAACGGCTAAAAGTATCATTGGTAACCCTCCTATTCTGTTTTCAATAAACTCTGCATACAAAAGTATGTAAATTGTTCCGATTAGACATACTGTATTATTATAGCACCGTTTCGATGATTGCGCAAGCGTATTCGTTGCATTTGTAGGGGGATTGTGGTACATTATTTACTGTTCAGACAGGACTTAGCATTCACTGCTAAGTCCGTGAGAAAACGTAGTGCAGGCAAGTAAAAATCCATCACCGAAGGTGATTTTGCATGGATTTTTGCTCGTTACTGGAACGGAGTGAACAGTGACATACATTATAACAATGGCACAATTACTCAAGATTCAGTTTGTGAGGGTATGAATAGTTACATAGCAAGCATGTGGGAAAGACAGGTGAGGAAATGGATATTATATGGAATGGAATCGTAGAAATCATCAATTGGATATGGGATAATTTGCTTGTAGTGAACATTTTGCTGTCAATTATTATGGTGTTTTTTCAAAGGCGCGATCCACAAACCTTATGGACATGGCTTCTGGTGCTTTATTTTCTTCCGATAGTGGGATTTGTTCTGTATTTGTTTATTGGTCAGGATATGCATAAGAGTAAAATGTTCCGGGTAAAGGAAGTGGAGGATGCACTTAACCAATCCATTCGAGGGAATGAAAAGGAATTAATTAGTGAACAGTTCATGCCTACCAGCAGAGGATTAACAGAATACCGTGATATGGTGTATTATAATCTGAATATAGCAGGGGCAGTATATACGGCGGATAATGAAGTAGAAGTTTATACGGATGGATATGAGAAATTTGATGCATTGTTGTGTGCATTAAGAAAAGCGGAGAAATATATTCACATTCAATATTATATTTTTCGTGATGATGATTTGTTCTGGCGTATTATAGAAGTGTTGAAGGAGAAAGCAGCAGAAGGTGTAGAAGTCCGTATTTTGTATGATGTGCTTGGCAGCCTTGAGATAAAGAAGCGTCACTGGAGAGAAATACAGGCAGCAGGTATTAAGACCGCAGAATTTTTCCCGGCAGCGCTTAAGAAAGCACACCTTAGATTAAATTACCGTAACCACCGTAAAATAGTAGTAATTGATGGAACGACTGGCTTTGTAGGTGGATTTAATGTTGGAAATGAATATCTTGGACTTAGCAGTAAATTTGGCTACTGGCGCGACACACATTTTAAGGTACAGGGAAGTGCAGCTATTGGATTGCAGGTGCGCTTTGCCCTTGACTGGAATCATGCTTCAGGAGAAAACTTGTTTTTGAAAGCGAGTTATTTTATACAGGAGGCTTTTGTAAAGAGCAACCGACATAAAGTGGGAATTCAGATTATTGCCAGTGGCCCCGATTCAAAATGGCCGGTGATCCGCAATAATTACATTAAGATGATTCATAAGGCTAAAGAACATATTTATATTCAGACGCCGTACTTTATACCAGATGAAGCACTGGCGGAGGCATTAAAAGTTGCTGCGTCCTCAGGTGTTACCGTAAGGATTATGATTCCTTGTAAGCCGGACCATCCTTTTGTATACTGGGCAACCTATTCTTATATAGGGGACATGCTAGATGCAGGGGTAGAATGTTACACCTATATGAATGGGTTTCTTCATGCAAAGGGAATCTGTGTAGATGGCGTTGTGTCAAGCTATGGCACAGCCAATTTTGATATTCGTAGCTTTAAGTTGAATTTTGAGGTAAATGCAGTGATTTATGATGAAGTTTTCACAGAAAAGTTAGAGCGGATATTTTTAGAGGATATGAGACAATGCCACAAGGTTACCAGAGAAGTGTATCAGAACCGGAGTCTGGTGATTCGCATGAAAGAGCAGTTTTCAAGGTTGTTGTCACCATTATTATAATTCGACGGTTACTTAGTATTCGAGGTACCAGATAGTAAATCATTAAGAAATGATGAAAAAAATGTGAAATTACAAAAAAAGCTTTCTTATTTTGTTTAATTGTGGTATAACTGAATTTGTCTATGTATTATGGGCCTTTTAGTTAGTTATTACTGAATATGTAATGGATGACGTACTAGGGCATGAAAAGAAAGGAATTATATACAATGAAAAGAAAAATAGTAGCAACATTATTAGCAACTGTAATGGCTATGTCAGTATTTACTGGTTGTGGTTCAAAGGACAAAGATAACGAAGAAACAAAAAGCACTACAATGGGCGACAGTACTACAACTGGTGATAGTACGACGGCAGGAAGTGCAGAAACTACAATTAGTGTATCTCTTGACAATTTAACAGAGGGCGAACCGGAGATTAAAGACGTTACTATTGAAACAGATAATATTATTGTTGGTCAATATAAAGGTGTCGAGATTGAAAAGGTAGAAGTTGAAGCTGTTACAGATGAAGATATTGAAGATGCTTTAAATGAGTTAGTTGATGAATATACCACTACAGAAGATGTTACAGACCGTACAGATGTGCAGGATGGTGATATTGCTAACATCGATTATGTAGGAAAAATAGATGGTGTAGAATTTGAAGGCGGTGCTGATGAAGGCTTTGACTTAGAGATTGGTTCTGGTACATTTATTGATGGATTCGAAGAAGGATTGATCGGTGCAAAGGTTGGGGATACTGTTGATGTAAAAGTTACATTCCCGGATCCATATGAAAATAATACAGATTTATCCGGTAAGGAAGCTGTCTTCACAGTTACTGTAAATTCTATTCAGGCAGAAGTTGTACCGGAATTAACAGATGCATTTGTTGCAGAGAATACAGACTATACAACAATTGAAGAATATCGTACAGCAAAGCGTGGAGAGTTAGAAGCAGAAAATAAAGAGAATGCAGAATATGAGAAAGAATATGCTGCATGGGAAGTTGTTCTGGATAATTGTGCAGTGAAGAAATATGATAAGGATGCAGTAAAAGAAAATGCAATTTCATATAAGGAATATATGGAATACATGATGTCATATTCAGGTTATACATTAGATGCTTATGTAGATGAAATGGGAAGCACAATGGAAGAATTTGATGAAGAAGCAGTTGAACAGGGAAAATTAGCAGAAAAAGAAAAGTATTTGGTAGAAGCGATTGCAAAAAAAGAAGCTTTAGAATTAACTGACGAAGATTATGAAGAAAGTTTAAAACAGACCTATGAAGACTATGGCTACGAAACAGAAGATGATTTCTGGACAGCAGTAGATGAACAGGGTATCGATCGTGAAGAAATGGAACAGAGCATCAGAGACAGTAAGCTGTATGAAAAAGTAACAAAATTTGTTGCAGATAATGCAGTTGAAGTAGAGTCATCAACTACAGATGGTGATGCAGAAGAGGATGCTGAATAATAAGTAAAATAAACAACCCGCAGTGAAGATTCGCTGCGGGTTGTTTTTGTACTATAGTAATAGTTACGATTACATCTAAATAGGTTCGTAACGGTCGTGAAATTTTTCATCTCCACATGCGTGGCGTTCGCCATTTTCCTCAGAAATGATATAGTCTCCATAGCGAATAAAAACAAGACCACGCTTATTGCGAATAAATGGACATACAATCGAACCATCTTCTTTGGTAATCTTTACCAGATTGTCAGTGGTAATATAACCGTTGGTGATGACCTCGCTCCATAACTGAAAACCATCTTCAAGACCAGAGCCTATTTCATATTGAACAGCATCTACATTGAATTCTTTTCGTTTGCACTTCATATGTGTCCCCCTCCTCATGAAATGAAAATATCGTAACTATTCAGTACCCTCATAGGTTACCAATGTTATTATGAATTACATTCATAATAACATGCCAAAATCCATGCAGAATCACCTACGGTGATGGATTTTGGCCTGCTGCCACTACGTTTTCATACGGACTGTGCAGTTCAGCACA
>JBGVIB010000036.1:0-2650 GCA_045122835.1 Lachnospiraceae bacterium | reverse complement strand
CTCTCGCTCCCTTCAAACGTAGCGGACACTAAGGCTGTAAAATACACAGCCTAAGTGCCGACGTTTTCAGAGGGTCACATATAGACTATGTAGCAAACAGCTATCTGTCACAAACAATTCTGACAATTTACTACCTTGTTGGCGTTTCGCAATTATCTATTGCGCTTGTTATACCCCATATACTAACATAACACTCTTAGAGTAACTCTATAAAATTGCCTTCAAGTGTTATACCAGAGTGTGTCGGAAGCTTCCTTTTCCACATTTTTTGATGTATCTTTTGGTAAAAGGAATATTTTGACACAACTTAATTCCACTATATAATATTTACACATTAGTGGTCAAGTGTTTTTATGATGGTTCTATACCTATTTTTGAAGAACAAAGCGTGCAAGCACGCACTCGCGAATTCAGCTAAACAATATGCTTGCAATCCTAGTATATAAAAATAGCCCATAAAGCCATATCATGGACTTTATGAGCTATTTCATTATACTATTTAGGGAAATTATGTTTTTACTCCCCATCCTGAAAATTAGCCAACTCTAACATAGATGCGGACACTTGATGGATAAGCTTATTATCATTAATTACATTATCCATATTTTCTTTATATACATTAATTGTGTCAGCAATTGCTGTTATGGAATTCTGATTCGATTCGGAAGATGCTGTCATTTCTGATATCTTATGTTTCAAATCTTCAAAAATAGCATTCATCTGCTGTACATTGCTGTTCTGTTCTTCAATATTCTGATACAGTGAAGAAAAATGTCCTGCTAAATTGTCAAAATCCTCTGCAAAGCCTTGCAACGCTTCAATAGAACCATGAATGGCATCTGTACTGTCTGATAATTGAAGTGTTGTTTCTTCAATACGCTTCTTCATAATATTTACAATAGAAACAACATGTGTAGAACAACTGTTGCTGTCTTCCGCTAATTCCTGCACTTCTGATGCAACTACTGCAAAGCCTGCTCCCATCTGCCCTGCTCTGGCTGCCTCAATAGATGCATTCAATGCAAGCATATTGGTATTAGAGGCAATCTGTGTCAACTGCTCTGTCACCTCAGAGATTTCCTGAATTTCCTCCTGCAAGGAACTGAATACTTCGCTGGTATTTTTAACAGTGTTCTGAAGTATTTGCATTTTTTCCGTCATTTCATGCATATTTTTCTTATTTTCTGCAAGAGAACCCTCCACTTTTTTCACTTCCACATTTAGGAAATCTATCTGTGTCTCTGTTATCTGCATTTTTTCCTGTACAATATCAAATGTCTCTACAACCTCAACAGTCCCCTGAGTAATACTTTCCGAACCCTGTCGCATGTGATCTGCACAAGCTTCTAACCACTGGTTTGCTTCTTCTAACTTCACCATTCGATTAGCGGAATTATCGCAGTTTTCCTGCAATTCCTCACCTGCTTTCTTCAGCTCTGCCAACAGCGTTTCTGCTTCAACAGCCCGTGCATGGGCGATTTCAATATAAGCGCGTCCCCTTTTTATTACCATGTAAAAGGTAAATGCACCTACTGTAAACACCACAACACACATGATAAATTGAGGTAATGGATCTGCTTTTTCTGGATGTAACAGGTAAGAAACCACAAATAAAATGTCAATTAATGCTGTCTGCGCCAATGTATACTTAGGCACCAGATACAGCCCCGATATTCCTATAACTGCTAGATACAACGGAAAATCATCACTATAATACGCACCACTGTTAATTGAAATACAAAATACAACAAACACCACACTAATACAGATTGCAAATTGCTGTTTATCCTGCCCCATGTTGCATTTCTTCATTACAAAAACTACAATTGTAAATACAACCAAACATATCCCAATCACAATCGCCCCTCGCCACGCCTGACTAATTAGGTTTTTCAAGAAAAATATTGATGCAACCGAAAAAACAGCAATCATCATATTTCTAAAAATAATATTTTCCGAAACTGGCTTTTTGTTAATTTTATTCCCCTTATCCATACAATTCTCCTCTCCCTTTTGTGCATTATGATACCATTATATTACTTTTCTACCATAAATGCAATAAGATGCACAAAACGTATCTGAAGGGAGTGATTTATTTAACATGCTTTGACCTAATTTCCGTACACAATCATGGCATCTAACGCTCTATGTGCCTCTTTAATTGTTGCCGTATCCAATATAATTTCTTCGCCACCTGTGTAACCTTTGGCAAACATTCCGGATGCACCAGCAATTTGGCTTCCGGATGGCGTTCCCTTGCAACAGCAACCTCCTTCAAGGTGATTCGTACATGGGTAGGACATCCCCCTTGAAGGAGCTTAATATTTTTCTCCGGTACCTGCACGGAAGAATTTTGCAATACCCTCTGAAATTTACTAACGCCTTTCTATTGCATGAACCATTGGTTAATTTTAACTATTATTCTAGTGTACACTAGTTTATGCACACTTTCATTATTTGCAATCTTAAAAAAAATATTTCTTGACATCTCATGCTAAAATCTGATAAACTGCAACAGTCGAGTAGCCAAAGGCGTAAATCCAGATGTGGGTTTACGCCTTTTTTGTGTGTAACTTTTCAAATCCGCTGTCGGCACTAAGGCTGTGTATTTTACAGCCTTAGTGTCCGCTACGTTTGAAGGGAGCGAGAG
>JBGVIB010000035.1:0-3815 GCA_045122835.1 Lachnospiraceae bacterium | reverse complement strand
CACAGGCTGCTATCGCTCAAAAGTAGGCGAATGCTATTTGTTTAGTGTAAAGCTGGACTTTGAGAAAGCAAAAGAATATAGAAAAAGTTATGGTGCATACCTACGGCATAATCAATGGAATGACATTGAAGTTGAGGTTTGTATGCTGATATAAGATTTTCGTCCCACTATCTATAGAAATGTAGGTAGTGGGATTTTTTTTTGAGAAAGTTGGTGCAAAACTGATTTTTTTTGATATAATTACATTAGAAAAGTTTGATTGGAAGGAGGTAGTGCTATGCCAGCAGTGAATGTGAATATTCAGCCAGAAATAATTAGCTGGGCTTTAAGTCAAACACAAGAAGAAAAACTTGGCGATAAATTGATGAATCATATAACACAGTGGCTTAATGGTACTAAGACTCCGACCTTTAATCAGATAGAGGAGTTTAGTAAGAAAGCCAATATTCCATTGGGATATTTCTTCTTGCAGACACCACCAGTAGAACAGATTGAATTATTGGAATATCGTACTGTGGATAGTATTCAGCTTGCTAATCCAAGTCGTAATCTGATTGATACAATTCATGAAATGGAAAGTGTTCAGGACTGGATGAAGGATTACAGACAGGAGCTAGGTTTTGATGTGTTGCCTGTTGTTGGTTGTATGAAGGGTGTTAAGGATGCCAGTGTTATCGTTGATAGAATTCGCAAGGATTTAGACTTAGAAGATACTTGGTACGAGAAATGTAAGGACCCTAGAGAAGCTTTCAGCTACATCAGAGGAAAGCTGGAAGAATGTGGGGTAGTTGTGATGATGAGCGGTGTGGTAGGAAAGAATACACATCGTGCATTGGATGTAAATGAGTTCAGAGCGTTTGCTATGGTAGATGAATGGGCTCCGCTTATATTTATTAATACAGCAGATTCTAATGGTGCTAAGTTATTCTCTCTAATACATGAAGTGGCTCATATTTGGATTGGCGAAGATGATTTGTTTAATGACAGAAGAAATCGTGTGGAGGGTGTGAGTGCCACGGAAGTAATGTGTAATGCAGTAGCTGGAGAGTTAATTGTACCAAAGAGTGTATTCCTGAATAAATGGAATGCCAGCGATATTGATATGGATGTGTATGCAACCATTACTGAGTTGGCGAAGTATTTCCGTTGTGGTGAGATTGTTATTGCAAGAAAAGCAATGGATTGTAAGAAGATAAAACAGGATGTATATCACCAGGTAGTACAGACTGCCATCGACAATTACAATCAGATGAAAGAGAACAAAGAGAGTTCTGGTGGTAATTATTATAATACTATGGGTTCTCGTTTAGATGGATGCTTTGTGAGAGCATTATGTGAAAGCATCAATATGGGTAGAACTTCTTATACAGAAGCATATCGTCTGACAAATACAAGCCGTAAGACATTTTCTGATGTAGTGCAGCGTCTTGGAGGTGTGGAATGGTAGAAGAAAAGTTTTTAATTGATTCCAACTCCCTTATGGCACCATACAGACAGTATTATGCTTTTGATTTGATACCAACCTATTGGGACGAGCTATCGAAGCGTGCTGAGTCAGGAAGACTGGTGTTGCTTGATATGGTAAAGGCTGAGATTGATAAAGGTGAAGATGATTTGGCTGATTGGGTAGGAAAGCAGACTGGATTTGAAATCTGTAACCATGTTACGCCAGAGATTATTAGTAAATATCAGGATGTTTTGCGGTATGTGCAGAGTTGTGGCTTATATAAGGAACAGGCTTTACAAGCTTGGGCTCCTGGACATATTGCAGACCCGTGGTTGATTGCGGCAGCTGCGGTAAACGATTATACAATCATTACAGCAGAAGTACCATCAGGTGGTTTGAGTCCGAAGAATCCTAATAGGTATGCTAAGATACCAGATGTGGCAAAGGCCTTCGGGGTTAGGACTAATAATCTGTAATATATGATGAGACAGTTAGGAATTAAGATATAGAAAATTACATAGTCATGGTTAGGAGTATTAGCTTGCATTTTTTCATGTTGCTCTGTCATGTATTCTTAAAAGATTAAAAGTGGATATCAGTTTAGATTCATTGTATCAGGAGGTACGATTATGACAATAATAACAGCAGTAAAGAGCATTATGGTGGGTACTGGCAGTTCAGGGAATTTGTACAAAAATATGCAGGAGCATGTGGGAAAGTAAAGGCTAATATGACATGAAGACGCCGCAGGTTCGAATCCTGCAATTCCCATCGGGCTACTTTGTGTAGCCCTTTTTATTTAAGATAAAGTAAGTAGAATGGAGGCGGTAAAATGAAATGTATATATTGTAATGCAGAAGATGAGCTTACATCATCGGATATTATCACGTATGCAATTACAGGGGCTAAGGTTACTAAATCATTTGTTTGCGGGACACATAATGCACTTACTAATAAAATGTATGAGATAAAATTCGTGGATGATTTAAACTTCTTTAGAAATCATTTGGGGTTTTCTACACGTGAGGGGAAACCAATTCAGTATATAGCTGATATATCCGTAGATGGAACAGAAATGCATAATGTTAAAATCAGTAATAGAGAGTCTTTGTATGCACCGAAAAGCGTTGTTGCAGGTTTTGATGATAATGGGAATAAGGTTTTAATGGCACCGATGGAGAAGCTTGATGGAATCAGTAAAGGGAAAGCAACTACGGTTGATATAAGCGATGTAACATTACACAAAACAATTACAGCTGATAGTTTTCTGGGTTTTCATGCAATTCATAGTATTGCTAAAATAGCTTATGAATGGTATTGCTATATCAACAATATTGAAGAATATACAGAAGAGTGCAAAGAAATTGTGGATTATATCTTAGGCAAAGTGGATGGAGATTTTGTAGATGTTATAATCGAAAGAAACTATTATTATGCAATTGACCAGATGTCAGAAGTGGGAACAAATGCGTTGTTTCAATATGATGATATAGATGGGTATAGATATGTTGTTTTTGATTTGTGGAAGACGGTTGCATATAGAGTAAGAATCTGTAAGTCGCTAAATAACAATGCTCGTGATGCAAAGTCTCTATTTTTTGAGCTATATCTATATCATGTAGATGGCAGTAAATCTAAAACGGCATTTGGAGCGGTTTCGCTTGATAGTAACAAGAAACCTGCGTTTTATACAATTCGACCACAAGATATTAATGTTGACTTATGGAGAGTATTTGTAGAGCGTATCGAAAAGATAATGTCAACAATGGTTTTATCTATTCATACTTTGAAAAGAGAAGTTGACCTGTTGGCTTCCAGATTAAAAAAATATGATGCAGGCAAAATAGATGTTGCACGGTTATTAGGGTTTGAAGACAATAATGTTGTGACTACGGTGGATGTTATTGCTCAGATATATCTTAACAAAGATAAATATGATGCATCGAAAACATTCAATCACAATTTACCGATAATCCTAAATCTGGATAACGACACCATAGCGAGAACACAGGAAGATAAAACTACCTTTTTGAAGTCTTTGGTTGAAATGGATAGAGAGAAGAGGTTATCCGAATACCTTTGGAATGGGATTAGTTTATTCTATGAAATATATGAGAATGAAATGAGTCTAGTAAAACAAGATAAAATATAGGTAATTGTCAGCAAGAGAAGAAGGTGTAAAAGCCTTCTTTTTGCTGTTTTAGGCCTAAAAATCAGGCAAAAAGTGGTTACAGTTCACACCCCCTACCAGTAGAGAGCAATTGTAATTGAAAGAGAAATTAGCGAAATGCAAACAGACCTTCCGAAAAGAGAAGGCAAAAGAAGTTCAGAATGTAAAAGCTTTATCAAAAGCAGCGAGTGCGGTCTT
>JBGVIB010000034.1:0-9326 GCA_045122835.1 Lachnospiraceae bacterium | reverse complement strand
ATTCTGATGCTGTTATCATTTTCTGATACTCTTTTTCCATCTCTTCCAAAAATACTTCGGTCTGACGACATAAGTATTCCGGCTTTTTATAACTGCATCCATGGCCTTCCGCAACGGCCAGTGCACCGCAGACCATGCAGGCAAACCTCTTTTTACATTCCCGGCACTCCGGGGGGAGAAGAATCTCATCGGTCTGCTCCGTGATTTTTTTCCAGGACAAATCAAATTCCTCTTCAAAAGGACGGGTGACCGGCTCATTCATCATACCACAGGGAGTCATACGACCGTCCCAGGTAATCCAAAAGGAAGAACGCCCTGCCATACAGCCCATCTTTTCGTCGGGAGTACGTTCACACTCTTCTTCATCCTGCATAAACTCACTCCGTCCCTCATGAAGAGATTTCAGTCGTTTTAGAAGCATGTCTCTATCCATACTGCAGATTTCAGCTCTGGCTCTGGCTTTTCCTGCCTCTTCCGGTGTAAATCGCACCTCTTCATTCGGAACCCCCTCCCGGGCGCTGCGTACTGGCGGAAACATATACGTGGCTGCATTCACCTGAATTCCTCTGCTTTTTGCGAATGCATATATTTCTTCCATATCCTCAAGATTATAACGGGTAAAGCTGGCATTAATATTCACAAAGATGCCTGCTTCCTTTAACATATCTATTGCATTGGTCGCAGCATCATATCCCGTCGGATGACCGCATAACTTTTTATAAGTCTCATTTCCACCACCGTAAAGAGTGATATTCACTTTCATAGGCGGATCTTTTTTCAGCCATTCTACCATTTCCCGGTCAATCAGAGTTCCATTGGTATTAATAGAAATCAAAAGTCCCAGCTTTTTCAATTCCGCATAGATTTTACGAAAATCTTTTCTGAGAAAAGGTTCTCCGCCGGTAAGTAATAAAAACAGCATTCCCCGTTCCGCACAAATCTGCCCCATACGAATCCATTCATCTGCCGTATATTCCCGTCCCCGTAAACGCATTTCTTGCTCCGACATACGGATATAACACATACGGCAATTCATATTACAGCGCGGAGTCAGTTCGAAAGTACCGCTGACCGGTGTTCGGTTCTGTGCTGCCTTTTGATATAGATATCTGCGCACCTGCGGCTGCATAGGTACATTTTGTTGCTCCATTTACAATAAACTCCTTTTCATACTGTAGCTGTATTACTATTCCAGAATCTGTACAGCCATAATCTGACTGCTGTCCGGATTGAAGTGTCCGGCTACTGCTTCTATTTCTCCTCCAGCCGGTACATTTTCAAAAGGTGTACGATAGGTAATTCCGCCCAGATAAGCACCACCCAGCTGAACATATTTATAGTATACATATACTTTCTCATAAGCCTGATCTGTGTTATTCTTCAAAGTAATTTTTCCTTCTTCAGTAACCAGTTCAAACTTATCTTCTTCCAGAGTAGGCTGATCCATATAACCACTGGCAGTCTCACCATATGTATAAGAATCTTCCTCTTTGAATTCACGTTTGTTCGATTCCAGAACCAATACCGTGGTTCCTGCCGGAAGATTTGTCACTCTGAAGCTGGCAGTCTCGGTATCATTTACCTGGAATGTAATATCTGCAATCTGAAGCATACGTTCTGAATTATTCGTAACCAACATAGCTGCTACATTGGCGGTGGGCTCATCACTTCCATCTTCAAGGAAATTGCCAGTATAGCTGCCGATAGCTTCCACCGTAAGATTCGGATCGAAAAGTGTTACAGCAGGAACTGCTTCTGCTGCAGCATCACCTTCTGCGGATCCTGAAGCATCTGCCCCTTCTACGGAAGCATTTTCAGACGCGCCGGCGGTACTACTGGTAAATCCCTGAATTTTTGAAATATCAAGTGTGTCCGCACCCGGCTCTACAAAATCTTCTGATATTTCGACCTTAATTTCTTCACTATCTCCTGCGTTTTCGCTTGAAACTGCCTTATTATCATTTCCGGAAAACAGTCCGTTTCCTTTTTTCAATATCATGAAAACACAAACTCCAATTGCAACTGCAATCAGTATAAGAAGCACCACTAAAATCCGGGTTTGTTTCACTTTTTTTGATTTCTTTTTTTCCATAATACACTCCTAACTTATTGTTTGAGCCAAAATTGTTACCCTCTTACTTTATACCATATTAAATAAAATTGCAATTCCTCAAATATATTAAAATATTCCAGAATTATGCTTCTTTCTGAAATAAAGTTTTCTTAACAAGATCTACCGCCCCTCTATCCGGTCGGCATGCCAGATGATAAACAGGAATGTTTGCTGCCGCATCCATAAGCAAATCTGTCATCTTCTCCATATATGCAGGATTCCATGTGTTCATCAATGTTTCCCGATATAAAGGCACAAACGCATTTCTTCCGGTCAACTGTTCTATATGATTTTCCGGTGCCTGTGTCAACACTACGATTGCCCGAACAGGTGCAGTCTCATTTCGATAAATACCGGATGAACCCGCATAAGGTGAACCAAATCCATGATAAATACCATCAATTTTACGTACAATCGTACGATCACCATTATAAATCTCAGCGCCTTCATATTGATGCCACAAATCCGCCTGCGTAGACTTTCCTGTGCCGGATGGCGCAGTAAAAAGAATCCCATTGTCAAAATATGAAACAAATGATGAATGAAGCATAAAGGCATTATTTTCAAGCAAACCTTGTTCCAATGCCAGGAAATGCAAAATATTAGAATTTACAAACAACTTGCTATTTTCCAAAAGTTTTTTTGAAACGAACAAATTATAACTGCCGGCTTGTCCTAAGGATTCCAAAAAGACAGATTCTATTTGCTCAGCTGCCCACAAAGTTCTTTCTCGAATATATTTACCATCTTTTATAAAAACAGAATAATCGCCTTTATAAATTTCCTCTTCAATAAAATGAAATCCTGTTGTCCATTCAATTTTATAAGATAGATCAACCTTTTCTGAATTTAATATTTGAAATGGTTCCATGCATGGCAGAAAAAAAATCGGAGCTGGGGATTCGATTTGTATCACCAAACCCGCTATTTTGAGATAATAACTATAATTAAACATATATTCTCCTATAAGATAAAAGCAGTGAGAGCAGAAATTGCTCTCACCACTTTAAATAGGCTACAATCAAGATGAAAAGACTATCGCATTATCTACATACGTATGATAGCATACTTGCGTGCCGTTATAAATAAAACTGCTTCCATTAGAAATTAGTCTGGAACAACCATCTGCTGCATCTGTAAAATACCCTGCAAATCTCAAATCATTCTCAACAAATTCTATATTGTTTGCAAATTGTGGACTGCATGCTGCGATGTGTTCAGATAACATAAAGTTCTCTATGACAAGCATCGGTTTTTTATACACTTTTTTCATATTTATCTCCTTACTTACGTGTTACGCTCATAGTTGTCGCAAAATATTCTGCACTCTCAGTACCATCTTCAAGTACGTAATGAAGCTCTACTGGGAATTCACCAACTGCATTAGGCGATTTAAAGGTCAAACTATATTCAGTCGAACTAAGCTCTATTGCAGTTACCGTAATCGGAGTTTTGGTGCCGCTTGCTGTAACATAGTACATGGTAAACGCCGGTTTAGTATCATCTTCAAATACATCTTTATTTAATACAATTGAATATGTATCTTCATACCATGTCTTTCTAACAAGGCTTAATGATCCAACAGATTGTTTTGCTCCATCAAGAATTTCTTTAAATGCACAATCTGAATCAGTATATGTTTCAATATATGATTCAACTGCAGCCGCATCATCCAACGGATTTGAAATTTCATATCCCTTGTACTTTAAGTTAGAAAGAGAAATGCAAAGTTTATTAGCTTGATCATAGCCACCCTGAATAGCAACAAGATATTTTCCATCGGCTAATTTAATACATTCCTCAACCGGAATTTCATAATACATTGCTGTTGAAGAAGTAACTACAAGCGGATCATCAAGATCAACTGCAACTGGATAACCATCCTCATCAACATTAAGAATACTCAGTTCAAGCTCACCCTCACTGACATCAGCACCATTTGTCGGATTGGTATTTAACAATTTGGCTTCAATCTGAATTGTAGCCTGATCGCTCGGAGTTCCTTTCGCAATAAATGCGAAGATTCCATTATCATCCAAATATACTTCATTATTCGGACCCGCATTCAAATACGTCAAAACAGAGTAAGCTGCTGCCGTACCAGTACCTTGTGTATTTTCCACTTTACTGTATCCAATTGCTTCAAAAGCTTTATCAACTCCTTCGCCTAACAGTGCAGCAGTAGACCCTTCAATAGACTGACCTTTAATGGAATTACTTCCATCCTTATTTATAATACCAGTCTCTGTAATCTCTCCATCACCAAGAATCAAATCGCTGACTTTGACGAAAGTGGCACCTTCCTCATTGTCAATATATGCTGCTTTTTCTTCATCACTTAAATCACCCAACGGATTGTAGATACGGATGCCATCCAGATAAATCACATTATTTCCGTTAGAAGCTGCTTTAATACCAAGTGTCACCTGATAGGTTCCATAAGACACATCTTCATGAATAACCGGAATCTGATATAAATCACCATTTGCATAATAAGTATCTACACCAACAGTTTGAACTGTCTCTAAAGTACCATTATCATTTACTTTATCAATTATGCAGAAAATACCTGCCGTAGAGTTATTTGTTCTAGCAATTATATCGAATCCAGTTCCAGTAAATGTAAACACTGCTTTTGTGTTATAACCATCAGCAGTCAATTTTGTAGAACTTCCTGCACTGTCAGTTGTTCCACTTGCATATGCATCATCATATCCATACTGCTCTGACTGATCATTGCTCTGAGTGAGATCATATTCAGTACCTTCTGTTTCAACCGTACCAGAATATACAATTTTCACAGTACTATCTTTTGTGGTTGTTGCACTATTGAAGTTATCTTCGTAGTAAACTACATTTGCCGGGTAAATACTGATATTTGATGTCACATTCAAACGGAATCTGTTTGATGTCTGTCCTGCATCAGTATCTGCATCCCCTTTCTGAATCATAACGCTATAACTAAAGTTATCTACTGCATTCAGGAACTTATTCAAGGAGTAAGTAATCTTCGGATTATGAACGGTTCCATCCGCAGTCTCAGAATCAATCACAAATCCTGTTGAGCCATCACCGGTCGGGATAATTTTTCCATAAGTACCAGATACTGTTGCAGTTTTCTGCGTAGCTGTTGTATCAGCAGAAGCTGTTGATACAATTTTGCCTTTTGCTGTATTCCAGTATGTACTGGTTGTTCCTGTCAGCGACGGATTTGCAAGGCTATCGTTTTCAAACAGACCACTGCCTGATTTTTCAGCCAGATCTACATCCAGACCATAATCAAGAACGTACACATCATCATTTGCCTCATACAAGTAGTTTGTTGCTGTGATGACAGGAGTAATTGCAGCTAACTCTTTAATTGTTTTATTCTCGTCTTCTGGGTCCGAAACTTCAATATATTTTACTGCACCATTTTCATCCAGCTCCACCAGCTGATATTTAATTGTTATAGTATTTGTACTTGTCTTTGCTACTGCATTAGCACTCGGAGTTACTTTAATAACAGGATTTCCTGTAGTTGTAACTGTATATGTTACTTTAGCAGCCTCTGTTCCATCTTCCGGATCCGTTTCCAATTTAACATCCAACGTAGTTATAGGTTTTCCATCTTCATCAACATATGGCTCACCATCTACAATAAATACAAATCCTTTGGTAGCTGTTGAAGCAGTCCATTCACTATTAATATCTGCTAAATCTCCAGATAATGTACCATCGTTTTCGGCTGTCGGAATTACATTTAATGTATTTTCTTTTCCTACTTCAACCAGGAAAGAATCTCGTGATGTTACCTCTTCGTTGGTGTATACGAACATATCAACGTTTGCTTTCGGATCTGCAACAACAGTTCCTGTTACGATTCCTGTTGCAACATCACCTTTAACACCTGTGTCGTTGTTCAGGTTTGTTGACACATCAAGACCTGCTACAGCATAACCAACTTTCTCATTTTCTACTATTCTATAGTTAGTACCTTCCGGTATACCATTAATAATAGCAAACTGATTCGCTTTAAGAGAAATTACACCACCTGTAGCAATAGCTCCTTTACGGGCAATTGTACTTGATTCCCCATTGAAATTGTAAACATCATAACTTACATCATAGGTAGTTGCTGCACTTTCAACACCAAAGATATCAGAAAGATACAAAGTAAAATCAAAGACATCAGTTGCCTCAAGATCTTCATCCAGCATCTTCATGATAGCAATACCACCTGTTTTCGGTTCCTGTATATAATCTACCTGAACTTTTGCCGGAGCACTTGCATCTGCTCCGTTATCTTTATTTTCCAATTCGAAAGCAGTTGTTTCTTTTCCACTAACACGACCGTCACTGGTAATATAATCTGTTCTGTCAGTCTGATAAGAATTTGCAATTTGAGTTCCCGCACCAGTATCGGATAATTCTGACATAGTCCATAAAGTATTAAAACGACTATCCGCAGTCTGGATAAGTTCAAGAACAGCTGCACGATCAAACTGTTTTGTAAAGGTTGCTGACTGACCATCTTTAAGGTTCATAGTACCATTAAAGTCAGCACTTGCTCCTGTTTCTGTTGCATATTTTTTTCCTGTTACATCAGCACTGTTTGCATCGTTAATTTCAAATGCAAATGCCGCATCCGCAGCAACTGTTTCTGTAGCAGTCTGTAATGCAGAGTTTACACCGCTTACATCTACTGTATTCGTTGTTTTCAGAACGGTAGGCTGTTCAAGGTTGAATGTAGCCTTAAAGTTTGACTCAAACATACCACGTTCTTCATAGAAAATAGTTAATGTATGAATCTTATTTGGATCAGATTTGTCAATTTCAAAACTTGTAATGTTATTGCCGGATGTTGTACTCAGAGATGCATTGGAGCTAACACCAGGTCCTGTTGCAGCCAGGCTATTAATATAATCCTTGTCGTCCCAACCCTTTTCTACAGCAACTGCTTCCGTTGCGTCTGATTTTCCATTAACGGTTTTTACATACTGCACAACAGCTTTGTCGTTTGAGAAATCTAATTTACCCTGTGCTACGCCATGGCTACCGCCCAAATCAAGAGCGAGTTTATTATCAACATAAATCCATACGTCATCATCACCGGAGAATTCAAACACAGCTGGAATACGATTTCCATTTTTATCTTTAACTGTACCATCAGAATCCATGGTAAATTCGATTTCCAGTTTCATACCGAAACCATAATTCAATTTATTTCCATCATCATTATAATAGTACTTTGTTGTGCCATTGTCATTATAGCTATCAACATTGCTGTCACTCGGTTTATTAAATGGGAAAAATCCCGGACTCTTATTACCATCTGCAGTAATACCATATACTACATTGTCATTATCATTATAATATGTCAGTGCAGTACCTGTAGAATTCATTCTTACTGTATCACGGTTAGAGGAACCATTTACACCACTGTCAAACTGATAGTAATATGCACCATCAATCTCACGGATAGCAAACGGGAAATCCATAGTCGGATATACTCTACCTACTGTACCAATATTACCATATGTATTGTTATAGAATTCTGAATTAAACTGCGGCAATACTACTTGTGTACCTTTTGCTACGATATTTCCATTTACAAGTTCACTTCCAGCAATCCCCTGTACAACAGCGCCATACATTGCTGAACTTCCACCGTTGTTCACATCAACAGAACGATTCAGGAACCAGCTGAAATTAGTTACAGACTCAACGTCAGCCATATAACCAGCTCGCCAAAATTTATCATTGGTTTGATTATTATTATCATGGTCATATTTGTAATCATTAGAACTTATCCACCATGGGTCTACACAATATACACTATTTGCATCTCCGCCATCTGCCGGTTCAACTTTATAGAACGGCTGGAAGTTACCAAAATAAAGCGGAGATACACTTGAATTCTTGCTTGCCCAGTATGCAGAAATTTTCTCATTAACTTTATTGGAAAATGCTCGTCCAATTGCAGTAAAACTACGACCTGAGCTTGCGCTTGTATCGGTATAGCTAGCGCCATTATACACACGGTATGTCCAGTTTTCCAGGCCATAATACTCTGTACTTCCCTTAATTTCCGTATCTGTATACAAATCAAAGAATGTAACTTTACCCGTTACATTACTCGGGAAATTGTTATCAACTTTTGTTCCATAAGTTCCCCATACACCTGATGTAACACTACCAAAAGATGTACATGTAAACAGATCTTTATCACTCGGAATCGTCTGGTCATTTGTCTTCAGAGTCCAGTTACTCTGGTTCGGTTTAAAAATAACACGGTCATAATTGGTCGGTACAGCATATGAAAAAACGCCATCACTGATCTCAGTCATTTTTACAGTTGTACCAGAACCATCTACACCATTTGTCCACATATAAATGTATGCCTCAGTCCATCCTATAGTAGTGGATGTTGGCATATAGTTTGTGGTATCTAAATAGATTGTTTTTGTAGTTGTAGTACTAGATCCATAAAGTCCCCAGGAACTGGATTCATATGTATACATATTATCTGTAGTCAAATCTGTCGGAATATTTAAATTGGCAGTCTGACCACTCCAATTACCTGCACCTTGGGTAAAGATAATCATATTCAAGTTATCATTGGTAATATCAATTTTAAATGTCGATGTCGTTCCCTCGACTTTAGTCATTGCTTGTGGTGTAGTTGTAGTATCACTCCCATTTGAGTTCCACATATGGGCACCCGCTGTGGTCCAGCTATCTGGTGCTTTAAAATACACCGTTCTCGTGGCGGCTTTTACCGGAATCGCACTCACCGGTATCATTCCGACTACCATCACCAGTGCCAGCATCACACTGAGTAATCGTTTAAACACCTTATTCATTTCCTTTTTTCTCCTTTCTTTTTTCCCATTTAAATGTTTTTCATAAGGCTGCATTTCCCGTTTTCTCCTTTCTGTTTCGGGGCATCTTTTTTGCTGCCTTCATGAAACTATTGTAAAAACGGTTAATTTTTACCCTACCATGAATAATAGTACAAAATTACCCATTTCAACAATGTCAGATTTTCCATATCCATATAGATTTATTTATATTTATTTAATTGTTTGTTTAACAAATGAATATATTCTGGTATTTTTCGGATATCCTTCCCATTATTTCCATTTCACTGCTTTTCCGCAATTTTATTCGCCTGGTCCGTCAGTTCTCTTCCACCTTCAGCATACCACGCTTCTATGAAAGTATCAAAATA
>JBGVIB010000033.1:0-2289 GCA_045122835.1 Lachnospiraceae bacterium | reverse complement strand
AACACGTACAATGCAAACGGTCTATCCGGGTAATTCAGCAGTCTTTTAGGATACGCTTCATCCTCCTGACACACAAGCCGAATGCCTTTTTTCTTCATATTTTCCAATTCTGCTCTGATTTTGTCGGTATTCCTACTATATATAATGTGTTTGCACATAACAGGCCCAATACCTTTAATCTGTAAAAATTCTTCTTCCTTCATATTCCATATAGCCTCCGCTGAGCCTGCATACGATAACATGCTTTGTATCTTTACTCCGCCTGCATTAGGAATACTGGCAAGCCAATATTTCATTTCTTCTGTCATTTTCCATATCCTCCCCAGAATTTTTTATCCATTACCCGAAAAAATACCGCTTCCCTGATATGCTCTGCCTGAATATCTTTTTCCCCATCTAAATCGGCTATGGTTCTTGCCACCTTTAACATTCGATGGTAGCCTCTGGCACTTAATTCCAACTTTTCAAAAATACGCTGTGCCAGATGTTCTTCAGCGCCCTGTAAATTACAGTATATTTCAATTGTGCGATTATCTAACCCCGAATTAAAGGAAAAATTCTCCTCTTGATACCGTTCTTCCTGTATCTTCTGTGCACGAATAACACGTTTTCTAATCTCAACCGAGCTTTCCTCTGTTGTCTGCTGTCTTAATTCATGAAATGCCGGTGCTGTTACCTGCACACACAAATCCATTCTATCTAAAAGGGGACCGGAAATTTTTCCAAGATACCGATGAACCTCCTGTGGCGTACAGTTACATTTTGATGCATCCGGATAATAGCCACAGGGACAGGGATTTAATGCAGCCACCAGCATAAAATCCGCTGGAAATACGCAACTGCCATTCGCTCTGACAATATGCACCTTTTTGTCCTCTAACGGCTGTCTCATAACCTCTAATGCCTGCCTTGAAAATTCTGGCAATTCATCTAAAAATAGCACACCTTTATGGGCAAGGCTTATCATTCCCGGCTTTGGCGCTTTGCCACCACCTGCTAATCCTGCCACAGATATGGTATGGTGTGGGGCACAAAATGGACGTTTGGTGATTAACGGGATGTGAGGTTCTAATTTGCCAGCTACGCTGTATATCCTGGTAATATCAATACTTTCTTTTAAAGTAAGTTCTGGCAATATGCCCGGAATTCGCTGCGCCATCATGGATTTTCCTGCCCCCGGGGAGCCCACTAAAAGAAGATTGTGCATAGCTGCCGCTGCAATCTCTACCGCACGTCTGGCTGTTTTTTGACCATGCACTTCGCTAAAATCCGGTCTATCCCCTGCCCCTTCTGCCAATAAATCAAAAAGGTTCACTCGAAGGGCTTCCATCTTCTGTTCCCCCTTTAAATACTGTATACATTCTTCTAATGTGGTGACTGGAATCACCGACGCCTCCTGTATTACTGCTCCTTCCTTTGCATTTCCTGCCGGAAGAAGAATGGCATCTACTTTCTCCTGTACACTATGCATAACCACTGGAAGTACCCCCGGAACTGGAAGTATCTCTCCACTTAAACTTAATTCCCCCACCGCCATATAGCCTTGCAGACATTTCGATGGTATCACATTCAAAGCAGCTAAAATTGATAATGCAATTGGCAAATCAAATAGGTTACCTTCTTTTCGTAAATCTGCCGGTGACAAATTCACGGTAATTCGTTTTGGCGGCAACGGGATTTTAGAATTCCGCAATGCTGATCGAATCCGTTCTGAGGCTTCTCTTACTTCTGAGGATAAGTATCCTACCATGGTAAAGGATGGCAGGCCATCACTGATATCTGCTTCCACCTTCACGGTATGAGCTTCCATTCCCAAAAGGGAACAAGATAATATTGTACTATACATTTTTACTCCTTTCTTGCCTGTTATAAAACTACCAAAGGAGTTCTTCATGGATAATTAGGCGATACGCCTGATTGTCTAAGATTATTTTTATTCAAATTAACAATTATAGTATAACTTGTTTTAATGAAACTTACAAGTTTTTTCTTGCAGGAAAGTATATTTCATTATAGTATAATATGGATATGCAGGGGAATATGCATTTGATATGGATGTAAATTCTGGTTTGTGGGGGTGTTGAATCATGGTCGCTACCCGGACGCCGGTGGCAGGCGCAGAAGGTTCCACGCAGACCGAGCCAACGTTCCGGTGAACTAATCTCCTAAAGGCTAATAAATTAGCCTCGTCCGACTAAGACATTCGGGGTGTGGCCCTCATGCCTAAGTCTCCCTAAGGAGTGGATTTCACCTCCACTAAAAGCGGCTCGTGAATTGTCTGCTTAGGAA
>JBGVIB010000032.1:0-3219 GCA_045122835.1 Lachnospiraceae bacterium | reverse complement strand
GCCAGAATACCTAACTTCCAAAGCTCCTCATTTAATTCCTCCATATATGCGGCAACCCTAGGCTTAATCACACCAAAGTAATGATCATCCATCTCCTGTCCTTTGGGTGGCTTTGCTCCAAAGAGAGTACGTCCGGTAAAGCGAAGGTCAGGACGCTTATCGTACATTTCTTTGTCAATCAGGAAGTATTCCTGTTCAGGACCTACAGAGGTACGCACACACTTTACATCGTCATTTCCAAACAGATGAAGGATACGAAGTGCCTGCTTATTCAACGCCTCCATGGAACGAAGTAACGGAGTTTTCTTATCCAAAGCTTCTCCTCCGTATGAGCAAAATGCAGTAGGAATACACAGGGTCTTTCCTTTTATAAAAGCATAAGATGTGGGATCCCATGCAGTATATCCTCTTGCTTCAAAGGTGGCACGCAATCCTCCAGAGGGAAAAGAGGATGCGTCCGGTTCACCCTGAATTAACTCCTTGCCCGAAAACTCCATAATTACTCCGCCGTCAGGAGAAGGAGAAATGAAACTGTCATGCTTCTCTGCTGTAATTCCGGTCAATGGCTGGAACCAATGTGTATAATGTGTTGCTCCATGGGAAACAGCCCATTCCTTCATAGCTGCCGCAACTGCATTGGCAACACTAATATCAAGCTGTGCTCCTTCATCAATGGTCTTCTTCAATGATTGATATACCTTTGATGACAGGTTAGCTTTCATCACCCTGTCATCGAACACCAAACATCCAAAATAATCTGAAATATTCTTCATAATGATTCCTCCTCGTCTCTTATTATGAATTTTTATATAAAGAAAGACGTCCCTAATGCTACTCTGCATTAAAGACGTCTTTGCCTTTATCGCTATTTTATTCTCAAGGTTTAAACAATTCCCTGGGCGCTCATAGCCTCAGCCACCTTCTCAAAACCGGCAATATTTGCTCCAAGAACATAGTTGCCTTTTGCACCATAGCGCTCAGCAGCATCTGCCATGTTATGACAAATATTTACCATGATATCCTTTAACTTGGAATCAACCTCTTCAAAGGACCAGCTCAAACGCTCACTGTTCTGGGACATTTCCAAAGCAGAGGTGGCAACTCCACCTGCATTTGCAGCCTTACCCGGTGCAAAGATAACACCATTCTGTTGTAAATATTCTGTTGCTTCCATTGTTGTCGGCATGTTTGCACCTTCGCAAACTGCAATACAACCATTGGCTACTAACTGCTTTGCATCCTCTAACAATAACTCATTCTGTGTTGCGCAAGGAAGTGCAATATCCACCTTAACAGACCATACGCCACGTCCTTCATGATACTCTGAATTCGGACGATAATTCTTGTATTCTGTTAAACGTTCTCTCTTTACCTCTTTGATTTCCTTTAATGCTGCCACATCGATTCCCTCAGGATCATAAACCCAACCTGTAGAATCACTTACCGTCACAACCTTTGCTCCCAACTGCTGTGCCTTTTGTGTTGCATAAATTGCAACATTACCGGAACCGGAAACTGCAACAGTCTTTCCTGCAAGAGATATTCCATTTAGCTTTAGCAGCTCCTCTGTCAAATATAAAAGTCCATATCCGGTTGCCTCTGTTCTTGCCAAAGAACCACCATAGCTTAATCCTTTTCCGGTCAGTACACCTTCATACACACTTTTTAATCTCTTATATTGTCCAAACATATAACCGATTTCTCTTGCACCGGTTCCAATGTCACCGGCAGGAACATCGGTATCTGCACCTATATACTTATATAGTTCTGTCATAAAACTCTGACAGAATGCCATTACTTCTCTGTCTGATTTGCCTTTCGGGTCAAAATCAGAACCACCCTTACCACCGCCAATCGGAAGACCTGTCAGGGAATTCTTAAAAATCTGCTCAAATCCTAAGAATTTGATAATTCCCAAATTTACGGAAGGATGTAATCTCAGTCCTCCCTTGTATGGACCAATTGCACTGTTAAACTGTACTCGATATCCTGTGTTGACCTGTACCTGACCATTATCATCCACCCACGGAACTCTGAACTTAATCTGTCTTTCCGGATTTACTAATCTTTCAAGTAAAGCATCCTTCCTATATTTTTCTTCGTTTGCTTCTACCACTACTCTTAAAGATTCCAATACTTCCTTAACAGCCTGATGGAATTCCGGCTCTGCGGGATTTTGCTTCACTACCTGATCAATTACCTCATCAACATACGACATCTCTAAATCCTCCTTAACTTCTTTGCTTTCACAGTATAATATTCGTATTTATTAATTAAAAAAGGCAAAAAGCGTCTTCAAGGTACTTACCTCAAAGACGCCATTGCCTTTATGGTTGCGATAATACACCCGTCAAAAAAAGTTGTCAACACTTTTTTTCATTTTTCATCCATTTTCCCTCTCTATAGAACATCAGTGAAAGAAAGGTGGCAATCGTCCAACCCATTGGCCATGCACACCAAATCCCTGTTTCTCCTAAGCTTGTATGTGATAACAGAATTGCAAGTCCAACTCTTAAAATCAGATCAAGAAAAGTCGCTGCCATAAATTTCCCCATCATTCCTGCACCACGCAGTATGCCGTCTGCAACAAACTTCATGGAAATTATAAAATAAAATGGGGACAAAATACGCAGAAAATTGATACCTGTTTGAAGTGCCAATACCGTCGGTTCATCAATAAAAGCATACAAAATCCATTTTCCTACAAAGAAATAGAGTGCAAATAGGGGTACGCTAAGCATCCAGACCATCTTGATGCCCGACATGAACCCTTCCTTTATACGCAGCATTTTCTCGGCTCCGATATTCTGTGCCGTATAATTTGAAATACCATTTCCCAAAGTTGTAAATGAAGTGATTACAAGATTATTTAGCTTTACCGCTGCTGAATATCCAGCCATGACACTAGAACCAAATCCGTTAATCGTTCCCTGAATGATGATATTTCCCACAGAGATAAAGCTCTGCTGTAAGATACTTGGTACTGCAACTGTCATAATCCTTTTCAAAATATCGAATGAAAATAATAGAACCTTTTCAGTTTTTATTCCTGCTAATCTTTGAAATACAACAAAAACAGCAACCATACAGCTTATTCCCTGACACAGGAAAGTTGCCCAAGCTACCCCTGCTACTCCCATATGAAAAACTGTAACGAACAGGATATCCACAGCAATATTCGATATGGATGAAGCTGCCAGAAAATAAAAGGGTGTCTTG
>JBGVIB010000031.1:0-4290 GCA_045122835.1 Lachnospiraceae bacterium | reverse complement strand
CCGGTCCGTAGCGCAATTTCCGTAATATTGAGGTTGGTTTCTAACAGTAACTCAGCCGCCTTCTCCATCCTGAGACTGTTCAGATATTCTGTAAAATTCACATGAAAATTATTCTTAAAATATCTGGAGAAATATTTCTCTGACATATGGAACTGCTTCGCTAACATTTCTAATGACAATTTATCGCTATAATGAGTATTTAAAAATTGTAGAATTGCTTTCTGCTGGTCAAGAGCTGTGTCAGCAGGCAGTAATTCTGTATGTCCGGTACTGAGCAGAGCATGAACAATATTCAACAAAGCAATTTTTGTGCTGAAGCGATAGTGTGCAGGTTTTTTCTTATTGTAAAGAAGGATTTTTCGTATAGCACTCAGTACCTCCTGATGAATGGCAGAGGGAATCTGGTTTTCAAACAATAGCCTTCCTTCACACAAAGGTGCAAAAATTTCATGCTCCACTATATCCTCTGCCTGAAATGAAATAGCCTTTGGATGAAAAACAAAAGCATAATACCTGGTTGATAAATCCATTGTCCCCATCTGGTGAATTTGTCTGGGATTCACCCAGAAAATATCACCAGCTTTTGCCTGATAATAATTACCATTTATTGACAAGTTCAAATATCCGCATTCCACATAGATAACTTCCACTTCATCATGCCAGTGTAAAGATACATGAAAAGGACGGAGAGAATCGTAAACCGAATAAATGACAAAAGGATAGTCCTGTGTTCCATGGATAACATCTTCTTTTAAGTGATGATTCATAGGCACCTCCCTATTCTTGTACATCGTTTCAGATAGTATTATAATAATTACAGCATAATCCATTATAGTAAAATTGGCAAGAAAAAAGATAGAAATAGTACAAGTTAAGTGTTGGTTTCTGCAAGAACTCAGACTTTTAGTGTGATAAAATACAAGTGTAAGTTAAAAAATAGGAAAGAGCAGAGGTTGCATGTTGCGGTGAATGTAATTCATGATGACATTGGTAACCTATAGGAATAGTTGCAAAAATATCTGACAGGGTTCAGGTGCAGAAAGGAAGATAATATGGAAAGAGCAGCGGTGATACATTTTGCAAATAAAGAATACTGTTATGCAGTAGGAAAAGATACCTTTATGATACGTATCCGTACAAAAGCAGGAGACATGAAAAAAGTGGTGCTTCATTGTCAGGATAAATACATTACATTAGACAGATGGGACAGCAGACAAGCAAAGGAAATGACAAAAGTGGCCAGTGATGGTATCTATGATTATTACGAAGTGGTAATTCGTGCAGACATGATTTGTGTCCGCTACTTTTTTGAATTGCAGGGTACCGACGGAGAAATCTTATACTATGGAAATGATAACTTTTATTATGGACTACTGGCAAATGTTGATTGTATGTTTGATTGCCCAAGTAAAATGCGGGAAGAAGAAATGTTTATTGTACCGGATTGGGCACCTGGCAGTGTGGTATACCAGATATTTCCGGACCGTTTTGCAAAGGATTCCGGTTATACAGAAGAATGGTATAAGCAGAAAATTCATTATACAGATAAATTTTATGGTAATTTAAAAGGTATCATAAAGCAGTTAGATCATATTAAAGATTTGGGAGTAGATGTTATTTACATGACACCAATTTTTTGCTCAGACAGTAACCACAAATATGATACCATTGATTATTTCCACATTGATCCGGAATTTGGCACAAAAGAAGATTTGTGCGAACTGGTGGAAACTGCTCATGAGAAGGGGATACGTGTTATTTTAGATGCAGTATTTAATCACACGTCACCAAAATTTTTTGCCTTTGATGATGTGAAGCGTAAGGGAGAAGCTTCTGAGTACAAGGACTGGTATTATATTAAGGAATTTCCATTAAAAGCATCAAGAAATACATTACCAAATTATGAGACATTTGCCTACTATGGTGGAATGCCCAAATTAAACTGTGCGAATCCAAAGGTGCAGGACTACATTTTAGAGGTGGTACGCTACTGGATGCGGGAGGTGCATATTGATGGCTGGCGTTTAGATGTGGCAGACGAAATTGGTCCGGAATTGTGGCGTCGTCTTCGGAGGGAAGTGAAAGCAATCAATCCGGAGGCATTAATCATTGGAGAAATCTGGCATTTTGCAGAGCCACAGTTACAGGGGGATATGTGGGACAGTGTGATGAATTACCGCTTTTATGACAGTGTGTTGGGATATTTTGCTTACCGTAATATGAATGCGAAGCAGTTTGCCCAGGCACAGGCGAAGGTGCGTGGCCGTGTGCACACCAGTGCCTATCCGGTGTTGTGGAACTTAATTGACAGCCATGACACAGCAAGATTTTTACATCAGGCAAAGGAGACAAAAGAATTGCTGAAAATGGCAGCAGCAATGCAATTGTTATCTCCGGGAATGCCAATGATATATTATGGTGATGAATATGGTATGACCGGCGGTCGGGATCCGGAAAACAGAAGAGGCATGCTTTGGGAGGAGGAGCGTCAGGATAAGGATTTATTTAAGTGGTATCAGGCACTGACTTCTCTTAGAAAAGCACATCCATGTCTGGGCAGAGGGGAGCAGAACTGGATTGTTACCGATAATGATGAGGATATCCTGGTGGCAGAATCCGTGTATGGAGAAGATAAGCTGACAGTCGTGTTCCATAACCAAAAGAAAAGAGCAGAATTGCCTGAATATGCAGGAAAAAAAGATTTACTTACTGGAAAGACATTTGATGGGGAATTAGAGCCATACAGCGTATATGTATTCGAATGTACAGACCAGATGATAATCAGGTAATTTTACTGTGTAGCATTTTCTAAATAATAGAATCCATTTCTGTTTTACTAATTGCGCATATTAAAAGCCTTAACATAGCCATATGGGATAGGGTAAAAGTACCAAAATTTCTACATTTGGGTGGAAATTTTGTACATTCAGGTAGAGTTGCTTGCAAAAAATACCATATCATGTATAATAAAATCAACTTATGTTTGAAGGGACGAATGAAAAGACATAAGGAGTATAATTAGGGGTTTTAAGCATGATTACCGGAAGGGAAAGGTATTATGCAGATGAGGGAAAAAGTAATTTAATAAGGGTATGCAGAAATAGAGGGAATGGGGACCCTCTATTTTTGCGTTTGTGCCATAAAATATTTTGACAAAATAAAAAAATAGGTATAGGATATGTTAGATATTATGTAATTGTTTAGGGAGAAACTGCCAGAAACAGATTGTGTGAAGAAACAGGGCTTGTTGAATAATTACCATATTGTAGCAGGAGGCTGACTATGAAAAAAGAAGAACGGCTTGATACCTATATTCATTATTGTATGTGTGCCATGGGTGGATTTTTTGGTGGCTATGCAATTTTAAATCGCTGTGAAGTATTTGGTTCCTCGCAGACCGCCAATTTGATTAATCTTATGTTTGATTTACTTGGCAGAAATCTGCCAGAATTTCTGGTTCATTCAGGAGCTGCTGTTTTGTATGTAACAGCCTTAGCACTGGCGGTTGTACTTGCTAAGCGTACAAAAATACACATGCGCTACTTTAGTATATTCATAGATTTTCTTGCAATTGTGATTTTATGTTGCCTGCCGGAGAAAATGGACCCTATACTTGCGTTGTATCCTATATTTTTTGCCACAGCCATGCAGTGGAGCGTTTTTGGGGGTGCCCAGGGATTTAACAGTTCCTCAATTTTCTCAACCAATAATGTAAAACAGACAGTGGCATCAGCTACCTCATATTTATGCGATAAGAAGAAAGAGGATCTGGTGAAAGCAAAGTTTTTTGGCAGTGTATTGCTTTCCTATCATTTTGGTGTTGTCCTTGCCTACCTGGGTTTTCGATACTTAGGAATTCAAGGGGCTGTGTTTGGTATGATTCCATTGCTACTTGGAACTTTTTTTGTCTTTTTTACAGAAGGAGTGTTAGAGAAAAGGCGGAGAGCCTTAGAGCATTTTTAAAAATTTTGTAACTGCTTAGAATATATAAACACACCCGTGCAGTAATAAATTTTGAATCAAGACTATAGTTTTGTAAATAATTTGAGTAGAAACAAGATAAAAGTGGCGTTTCTTGTGAAATTATGTTAGAATGAAAAAAGCAGTATCATTTTATGAATTGCATATGTTCAATCTGGGATTTGTGCGGTTGTACACAGTTCCATCTGATTAAAGCGCCGCTAATGCGGTAGAATGAGAGGAAAAAATGGAAAAAGCAGAATTTTTGAAAACATTACCTACAGTTAACCAATTATATGTACTTGTCAACAATTTGACAAAAATGCCTCA
>JBGVIB010000030.1:0-43153 GCA_045122835.1 Lachnospiraceae bacterium | reverse complement strand
ATGACGGAGCTGTTGCGTATTACGCAAAATAAATAAGAACTAGAGTAACTATTCAGAACAGGACTGTGCTGAACTGCACAGTCCGTATGAAAACGTAGTGGCAGCAGGCCAAAATCCATCACCGTAGGTGATTCTGCATGGATTTTGGCTCGTAACTATGAGGGTACTGAATAGTTACGAACTAGAATAATAAAAATGACTTTTGGAATACTAAATCAAATAATTACAAAGTGCCAATATACTAGAGCGTGTCCACAAATTCATTCCTGCAATCTGCATGCCCCCATTTTGCGGTAGGATTTCACGGACAGCGGGCACAAAAAGGAGGAATAAGTCGTGAATGTGCTAGAATGCATGGAATTAGCCCTGGAATATATAGTTGGAATCGCAATTATAATATTTGAATTTATCGGAGTAGGCATTATTATTGTTTCCGGTATCAAGGGATTTTGTAATTATGTGAAGCGCAACCCAGAGACCAAGCTGACACTTGCCAAAGGTCTGGCAATGGGTCTAGAATTTAAGTTAGGAAGTGAGATTTTAAGAACTGTAGTAGTGAGAGAATGGACAGAAATAGCCACCGTAGCAGGAATCATTGCGTTAAGAGCTGCCCTTACCTTTCTGATACACTGGGAGATAAGAGAAGAAGAAAAAGAATAGAAAATTGCTTGAACAGTGTCGATATTTGTTATATACTGAAAATATAGGAAAAAAGTCACAGATTCGATGTGCTTTGAGATAGTTATGTGGGGAGAAGGTTTAGGTAGGTATGTATATATTTATACTGACAATATTGATACTGGGAACAGTTATTTCTTTCGCATCCATTTATGCTGTTTTCACGAAACGTGCAAGTGAAAGCCAGAAAATACTGTTGATGGTCTCTATTTGTACGTTTTTAGCATTTGTGGGTTATCTGATGGAACTGACCGCATGGAATTTAGGCGGTTTGTTAGTTGGAATTAAAGTAGGTTATCTTGGAAAATGTTTTGCGGTGTTTTTCTTTCTTTTGTTTGTCAGTAATTTTTGTAATGTAAGATTAAATAAAATGATTACCAATATTTTGTGTATGTTCAATGCAGTGATATATGTTGTAATATATACATGTGAAAAGCATGAATGGTATTACCGTGATTTAGGAACATCACATAAGGATGGTTTTTTAGTAATCGAATTTAACAAGGGGCCAATATATTACTTATATATGGCAGTCTGTCTTGCTATGATTATTGCAAGTGTGATTATCAGTTTACAGAATTACAGACAAAGCAAAGGGGTGAGGAGAAAATGTGCCAAAATGCTTATGTTTGCGGCATTGAGCCTTGTTATTGCGTTGAGTCTGTACCTACTTCGGGTGGTCAGCTTTTTTGATGTGATGCCAATGGGATTATTAAGTTCCTGTGTTATTATGTTATTTACAATGGAGCGTTATGGAATTTTAAATACCATGCAGATTGCTCAGGATATTATAGTTGAAAATACAAAAGATGCTCTGATAGTTGTGGATGAAGAATATCGCTTTGTGTATGCCAATGAAGCAGCCAGAAATGCATTTACAGAAAGAGAAAAGCAAAGGCTGTTGTATTCCCGGGAAGGGATTATGGAATTGCTTGAGAATCCGGAACAGGTGCATAAAAGAAATGGAAAGCATTATGAACTGCGTGTTTCAAAGTTGTACGAAGATAAAGCACTGCGAGGATATCTGATTTGGATATTTGATATGGAATTTATTGACCAATATGCCAATGAGATATTAGAGCTTAAAGAGGAAGCAGAGCAGGCAAATCAGGCAAAGAGTGCATTTCTTGCCAATATGTCTCATGAAATACGCACACCTATGTACGCAGTTACCGGGTTGTCAGAATTGATACTGCAACAGACAGAAGATAAGACAATCTATAATTATGCAAATGATATCAAAGGTGCATCAGAAGGTTTGCTTCATATTATTAATGATATTCTGGATCTTTCTAAGATAGAAGCAGGAAGATATGAGCTGGTATGTGAGGAATATTATACCCAGTCATTGATTCATGATGTGCTTGTAATTATTGGCATGGTTCTTAAGAGTAAGAATTTGGAATTTACAACAGAATTTGATGAAAATCTTCCGTATATGATGATAGGTGATCAGGTACGCCTACGCCAGGTGATGGTAAATTTATTAAATAATGCGGTAAAATACACCAGCCAGGGCGGAATTCATTTTTCAGTAAAGGTTCTTAAAGAAACGTATAACGAGGTAGAACTGGAATTTCGGGTAAAGGATACGGGAATAGGAATTAAAAATGAAGATTTAGACAAACTGTTCCGTAAGTTTATGCGATTAGAAGATGGTAAGAACCAGTCAATTGAGGGAACAGGATTAGGCTTATCCATTGCCATAGGTCTTGTCAGATTGATGGATGGAAGTATTCGGGTGGAAAGCGAATATGGCGTTGGAAGTGAATTTATTGTAAATGTTCACCAAAAGAAAGTGGATGACAGAAAAATTCAAAAGAAAAACTGGAATATGCAAGAACTTTTAGATGAGGAGAAGCACTTTGAATTTACAGCTCCAAAGGCACATGTTCTGGTAGTGGATGATAATGAGCTGAATCTTGAAATTACAAAAGCAATGCTAGAGATATATGATATGCAGATTTCTCTTGCCGATAGTGGAATAAAGGCAGTGGAAATGGCAAAAGAAAACCAGTATGACATTATTTTTATGGATTATATGATGCCGGGAATGGATGGAATTACAGCTATGAAACGGATTCGTGAGGAAAAAAATGATGTAGCAAAGGAATTGGTAATTGTTTCATTGACCGCAGATGCTATTGTAGGCATGAGGGAAGAAATGAAAAGAGAAGGCTTCAGTGATTACATATCAAAACCAATGGAGCGTGCAGCGTTGGAAAAAATATTGCTTACGTTTCTGCCAAAACAAAAAATAACATACAAATAGGCAATTGATGGAGAGGAAGATACACTATGAGAAAAAGGTATATTGCAAGATGGATATGTATTGTGATGATACTGTTAGGAGTCATTATTGCTTTTACACCAGAGAGCATTCATGCAGAGAATACAAAGAAGGAAACAACACTGTCGGAGGAAGAAGCAGAATATGTGAAATCCTGTGGAAAAATTAAAGTGGCTCTTTATACCAGCTTTCCAACTATCAGTTATTATGACAAAAAAGCAGATACATTCACGGGAACGATTCCAGAGATCTTTCGATTGCTTGCAAGAAGAACAGGTCTGGAATTTGTGTTTGTACCTTTTGATGGAAGTACAAAGGGAAAAGAATTTTTTGAACAGACAGATGTCAGTGTGATAGCACCGGTTTTTCAAAATGAATTAACATCGGTATCTTCGTTGGTAGGTCAGACGGATGCATTGTTTGAGACGAAGATTGTTATGTTGGTCAGAAAAGGAAGTGTTTTTACATTTGATTCTGATTTTGTTATTGCTTTACCAAAAACATATTTTAGTGGAGAGGAGCAGTTAAGGAGTGCATATCCAAATGCCAGAATTACATATTGTGAAAATGTAAAAGAAGGCATTTCTATGGTTCGTAAGGGACGTGCAGATGCAACCTTCGGGGACGAACTATATCTTACTTATCATCTTCAAAGTCCTTACAATAATGAATTAGTCTTGCGTAGAGAGTGCGGTTTTAATAATGAATTAATCTTTATCGTGTCAGGTAGTGCAGATGAACATTTATTGCCTATATTACAGAAGGGCATTGATTCATTAGAAGAAAGAGAAGTGATACAGATTGTAGTGGAGTCTACCATGAAGCAGACCTATACAATGAGCACCTTAGAATGGTTGTATGCTTATCGGTACGTTGTGATTATAATTATTGTATCAGCAGTGCTTTTTTCTATTTTATTAGTCCTTCTTGTGAAGAACATACACAACATAAATAAAGCAAACGAAGAAAAACGTATCTTAGAAGAACGGCAGAAGGCAGATGAAGAGTATCAGCAGAAGTTGTTTCAGCAGGCTAATTTTGATGCAGTTACTGGGTTGTATACACGCAATTATTTTATTCAGAAGGCTCAGGCAGTAATAGATGATAATCCGGATACACAGTTTGCAATTGTATATATTAATATAGATAATTTTAAACTGATTAATAATATGTTTGGATGGATTGTGGGGAATGAAGTATTAAAATCAGTTGCTGGGGAAATCGAAAAAAAAATTAAGAGCAATCTTAAAGGTAAGGGTGTTTATGGACGGATTCATGCAGATGAATTTGTGGTATTAGTGCCACAGGAGGGCATAGAAGATAAGATAGTAATCAATTATCAGGTTGACAAGTTTACGTTTCATGATCAGTCCTTTAGTATTACATATCATGTTGGAATCTACAAGGCCAAGGAAGATGGAATAAGTGTAGAGGATATGATGGAGCGTGCATTAATGGCATTAAGGTCAGTGAAGCAGAACTCCAACAGAAAAATTGGCATCTATGATGAAAAGCTGTTACAATCTCTGATGGAGGAACGGGAGATTGTGGAGGATATGGAAAAGGCTTTGGAAACCGGACAATTTAAGGTATTCTTACAGCCACAGTACAACATTAAGGAAAAAAAGGTAATTGGTGCAGAAGCGCTTGTTCGCTGGTTCCATCCGGATAAGGGAATGATTTCACCTGGAAAATTTATTCCAATATTTGAGCGCAATGGTTTTATCACAAAGTTGGATTGTTATATCTGGGAGCAGGTGTGTCAGGTTCTGAATCGTTGGAGGGAACAATATCATGTAGAATTGCCCATTTCTGTTAATGTATCAAGAACAGATGTGTTTAATACAGATTGGGAAGATATTTTTGACAATCTGGTAAAAAAATATGATATTCCACCATCACTGCTGCATTTGGAGATTACGGAAACCGCATATATGGATAATCAGAGGGAATTAATTTCAGCGGGAGAGAAACTGAGAGATATGGGATTTACGATTGCTATGGACGATTTTGGAAGCGGATATTCCTCGCTAAATATGCTTAAGGATGTGCCAGTGGATATTTTGAAACTGGATATGCGCTTCTTATACAGCGATAAAAATTCCATTAATACGGGAAACATTTTAAAAGCCATGATTAATATGGCTGACTGGATGAGCCTTTCTGTGATTGCAGAGGGAGTAGAGCAGCAGGAGCAGGCAGATTTCTTAGGTTCTATTGGGTGTGAGATTATACAGGGATATCTGTATGGAAAACCAATGCCAGTAGAGGAATTTGAAGAAAAATTTGTAAAATAAGAAGCAGTATATGTTGCCAAAGTATGAAAATAAGATGTGAAAAAGGGGCTGTCGCTCTGGCTAAAAGTTAGCTGAGCGATAGCCCTTTTTCTATGTGGCAGAACCGATATGTTTTTTTAATGCGTCAAAGCTCTCTGAACTGATAACATGCTCAATACGACAAGCATCTTCAGAGGCAATTTCAGGATCTACACCTAATGAAGTCAACCAGGAGGATAAAATCTCATGGCGTTCATATATCATTTCTGCAATTTCTTTTCCTGATTCTGTCAGATAAATGAAACCAGCATCTGTTACTGTAATATGTTCGCTTTCACGAAGATTTTTCATGGCAATGCTGACACTTGATTTTTTAAAGCCCATTTCATTTGCAATATCAACAGAGCGTACCACAGGCAGCTTTTTGCTAAGCATTAAAATGGTTTCTAAATAGTTTTCAGCAGATTCTCGAATGACTGTATGTTTATGCATGTAGGAATTCCTTTCTGTATGTTATTTGCGTATCACAGTACCTGTTTTGCCGTGAAGGGCACTGGCTGCTTTTTCCAAAGAGGAAATGATTGTCTGTCTTCCTTCTTTTGCTCCAGAGAAAGAAACAGCAGCCTGAATCTTAGGAAGCATAGTACCTTCTTCAAATTGTCCGGCTTCTATCTGGTTCTTTGCATCTTCAACAGATAATTCGTCTAAAGAAGTTTCGTTTTCTTTCTTGTAATTTAAGCAGACTTTATCAACATTTGTAAGAATCATAAATACATCTGCATCTAAATCCTTGGCAAGCTTTGCTGCTGCAATATCTTTTTCGATTACTGCACTGGCTCCTTTCAAATGCTGGTTCTGCTCAATTACCGGGATACCGCCACCACCGCAGGCAATTACAATGTGACCAGCTTCTGTTAATGCACGAATAGAATCCAGTTCCACGATTTCTAATGGTTCAGGAGAAGCTACCATCTTATAAAATCCAGCAGGTGTTTCTTTCATGGTATGTCCTTTTTTAACTTCAACATCAGCCTGTTCTTTTTCCATTGGCTGACCAATGGTCTTAGTAGGGTTAAAGAATGCATCATCATAAGCATCTACACGTGTCTGTGTGATAATGGTACAGATAGGAATATAAAGGCCTCTTGCCACTAATTCTGCACGTATAGCATTCTGCAAATCATAGCCAATATATCCCTGGCTCATAGCATCACAGACAGCAATTGGTGCAACTGTGTATTTTGAATCCTTACGGCTTAAATCACGGATAGCAGAATCAATCATGCCAACCTGTGCACCGTTGCTGTGTGTAATAATTAACTGATTCCCGTCTTCAATCAAATCGGCTAATGCCTTTGCAGTCTGTCTGACTGCTTCTTTCTGTTCTGGAAGGTTATCACCTAAGGCCTTGCGTCCAAGGGCAACCACAATTTTCTTCTTCATATATAAAAACCTCCTTGTGTAGTTACTACTCCGCCTTGCATATAAAATCCTTCTGCATTGTAACTGCAAAAGTAATAGCGAAACATATATTTTATTTTAACATAAAAAGCATTGGATTTAAAGGGAAAAATTACAGGAAAGCTGTATTTTTGAGTAACGGGAAAAAGCTGGTAACAGGCTTGCGAATATTGTCGTTATATGTTAAGATACAAGGTAACAATTCAGTACAGGACTGTGCTATACGAAGCAGTTTATTGGTGTTGATGCCGCTAAAGCGGCGGAATGGGGAATCGTATGAAGAAATGGAAATATTTACTGGCAGTGTTAGCACTGGCAAGTTTATCTGCATGTGGTAGTGAGACAGCAGGCACTGCGAATATAGATAAGGCAATGAAAAGTGTGGAAGCAGCAGATTATGAAGCTGCACTTACACAATTTAAGACAGCAGAAGAACAAGGGGAAGATCCATTGTTGCTGTATCGCGGTGAAGGTATTACCTATATGAGCATGGGTGATTATACTACAGCTATAGATAAATTTAAAAAAGCATTAACATATGGCAGTCATAAGATAACGAATGTGGAATGTGATATTACCTACTATCTGGCAGCGGCTCAATTTAAAAGTGGTGATGCAACAGCTGCAGTACAGACATATTCAAATTTGCTTAAGGTAAAGAAAAATAATGATGATGCTTATTATATGCGTGGTGTTGCATACCTGTCTCTTGGGAATATAAAAGATGCACGAAAAGATTTTGATAAGACAATTTCTCTTGAGAGTGATAATTATCAGCGTTATATTAATATATTTAATGTTTGTAATGAGTATGGGCAGCCGGAAGTAGGAAGAGCATATTTAGAAAATGCATTGAAGACATTGCCAAAGGATAAGTATTATGAAAAAGGATTGTTTTATTATTATCTGGAAAATTATGAGTCAGCCAAATTAGAGCTTACAGAGGCTGTTTCTAATGGCAGGAATGAAGCGGTGCTTTACCTTGGTAAGACACATCAGGCACTAGGGGATATGGATTATGCTGCGCAACTTTATCAGCAGTATATCAGTGAAGTGGCTGATGATGGGGATGCTTATAACCAGCTTGGTTTATGTAAGTTAGCAACTGGTGATTATGAAGGTGCGTTGACGAGTTTTCAGAATGGAATAAAAACAGGTGATGCTGCCTGGATGCAGGATTTAATGTTTAATGAAGTGATTGCTTATGAGTACCTGGCAGAGTTTGCCACTGCCAAGGATAAAATGCAGACATATTTGTCCGCATATCCGGACGATGCAGAAGCCTTACAGGAATATGAATTTTTAAAAACAAGATAAAAATATGCATGGGAAGACAAATCTGCTTGTGTTCATACAACTGTTAATGGTACAATAGATTTGTAAAAACTGATATGTAAAATGGGAGGTAACAGTATGATGAGATTTACATTACCAAGGGATATTTATTATGGAAGAGGTTCTTTAGAACAGCTTAAGAAATTACAGGGCAAAAAAGCAGTCCTTGTGTTAGGCGGCGGATCTATGAAGAAATTTGGCTTTGTAGACAAAGTAGTAGCATATTTGAAGGAAGCCGGGATTGAGACAGCATTATTTGAAGGTGTGGAGCCAGATCCTTCTGTAGAAACCGTAATGAAGGGTGCTGCAATGATGAGAGAATTTGAGCCAGACTGGATTATTTCCATGGGCGGTGGTTCTCCAATTGATGCAGCCAAGGCAATGTGGGTATTTTATGAATATCCGGATACCACCTTTGAAGAAATTATTCAACCATTTTCATTTCCGGAACTTCGCCAGAAAGCAAAGTTTTTAGCAATTCCATCTACATCAGGAACGGCAACAGAGGTAACAGCATTTTCTGTTATTACAGATTATGCAAAAGGCGTAAAATACCCATTGGCTGATTTTAATATTACACCGGATGTTGCAATTGTTGACCCGGAACTGGCTGAGACCATGCCTGAGAAGCTGACGGCACATACTGGTATGGATGCATTGACACATGCTATTGAAGCCTATGTGTCAACGTTGAATTCACCATTTACTGACCCGCTGGCATTAAAAGCAATTCATATGGTATTTGAATATCTTCCGTCTTCTTATAAGAAGAATAGTGAAGCAAGAGAGCAGATGCATTATGCACAGTGTATGGCTGGAATGGCATTTTCAAATGCCTTACTTGGAATTGTACATTCCATGGCTCACAAGACAGGTGCTGCATTCTCAACTGGTCATATTCCACATGGATGTGCCAATGCTATTTATCTGCCATATGTAATCAAATACAATGCCAAGGATGCCACTGCTATGAAGCGATATGCTGATATTGCAAGAAGCATTGATTTAACCGGTGACAGTGACGAAGCGTTGATGTTGGCACTTTGTGATAAGATTGATGCATATAATGTGGAATTGAATATTCCTAAGACATTACAGGAATTTGGAATCGTGGAGGAAGAATTTAAAGAAAAAGTAGCAAAGATTGCAGAGCTTGCAGTTGGTGACGCATGTACAGGTTCTAACCCACGTGCTATTACACCAGCTGAGATGGAGAAGCTGTTAACCTGCACATATTATGGAACAGAGGTAGACTTTTAAGTAAATTTTACTGTCATATTCTTCATATATATAAATATAGAGGCGTTTCATTCAGGAAGGGTGGAACGTCTCTATTCTTATGCACTGTGTGCCAAATTCGGTGCGGCAAAGCGTGCATGTATACTGGTTTGCTGAATTTGTGAGTACGTGCTTGCGCGCTTTCCTACTTTCCTTGAAGTCATAACGAAATACCAGAAAGTAAGTTAGAAATTTAACATCAGAGGAGGAATGCAAGGTAATGGGTAGAAAAAATACTGTAATTTTTGATATGGACGGTGTCATTTTTGACAGCGAGAAAATTGTCTTAAGTAGCTGGAAAAAGGTGGCTGCAGAATATGGATTAGAAAATATAGAGTCTGTAATGACACAGTGTATCGGTCTGAATTATGATGCAGCAAATGAAGTGTTTACAAAGGCTTATGATGGAAAATTTGATTTTGATTTTTTGAAACCAAAGACGTCTGCGTATTATTATGAATATGTAGAAAAATATGGTCTTCCTTTAAAAACAGGCGTGAGAGAGCTGCTTATCTTTTTAAAAGAAGCGGGATACAAAACTGCGGTGGCATCTTCTACCAGAATCGCTGTAGTAGAAAAGGAAATTGAGGATGCTGATCTTACAGAATATTTTGAAAAATTAGTAGGTGGCGATATGATAAAAAGAAGCAAGCCGGCGCCGGATATTTTCCTTGAAACAGCAAGGGTGCTAGAGGTGGAGCCGGAAGACTGCTATGTGATTGAGGATTCTTACAATGGTATCCGTGGGGCTCGTGCAGCAGGAATGACACCATTTATGGTTCCGGATTTATTGCCGGCTACAGAGGAAATGGAGCAGTTAGCGGAAAAGATTTTTAAGGATTTGCATGAGGTGAGGATGTTTTTTGCAGAGAACGAAAAAAGTGTGAGTGGCAGAAAAAATTAATTTTTCAATGCTTTACATTCCATACCGCTTATGATAAGATAAACATAAGTTCGGGTTTGCGAGGTGATGTATATGAAAGAGTTAATAGAACAATGGATACCTGTGAAGGAATACACTGACACAGTAACTCTGATTCTGTGTTGTCTAGCAGCAGCGTTAGTAATCCGAGTGATCGTTATTCCCATATGGCGCCGAATCAACTGGCGTTTTGGAACCCTCCGGAAGATTGATAAAATGGAGGGGGTGGAATTCGAGATGTTTCTAAAGAAGCAGTTTGAAAAAAGAGGTTTCAAGGTAGAATTGACACCGGTGTGTGGTGATTTCGGAGGGGATCTTTTGCTAAAGAAGCGCAGATACACCTGCGTAGTGCAGGCAAAGCGATATCGTGGCTCTGTAGGTGTTCACGCAGTACAGGAAGTAATAGGAGCAGTAGCTTATTATGAAGTAGACGAATCCATGGTAATTACTAACAGTTATTATACAAAGGCAGCCAGAGAGTTAGCGGAGAAAAATGGTGTTATTTTGTGGGATAGAGATGATTTGTGCAGAGAATTTCATATTAAGCAGAATACATAATGCTTAAATTTTTTTTATGAGATTTATATTAGAGTGTTCACAATTTGTACATAATGTGGTAGAATAGTGCAGTGAAAAATTCGATGAAAGGAGATATGCAGCATCACAATATGTAAGTGATGTGCATGGATAGCCATAATGAAAAGAAAAGTAGCTGCTGTGTTATGTGTAGCGTTGTTTGCTGTAACAGCCATGGCATGTGGAAAGGGAGACAAGACGGAATCGGAGGCAACAACACCCTCATCAGCGGAAGTAACAGAGGAGACAACTTTAGCAGATGCACAGCCAACAGAGGAAGTTGTGACAGCGGATGGCATTAGAAGCGCATTGACAAATGAAGCAATTGACGAGGCAATTTACAAACAAAGACCTATTACAGTTATGTTTAATAATCTAAAAGCAGCATGCCCACAGACAAGCATTTCAAAAGCAGGTGTTGTTTATGAGGTACCGGTAGAAGGTTCTATTACAAGATTGATGGGTGTAATCGAAGACTGGCAGGGACTAGACAAGATAGGTTCTGTCAGAAGTTCCCGTGATTACTATATTTACTGGGCAAAGGAATGGGATTCTTTATATGTACACTTTGGAGGTCCGGCGAAATTTATCAATCCCGTATTAGAGAAGCTGAAGATAAATAATATCAATGGTCTGGAAGCGAATGGAGATGCATATTACCGCACAACTGACCGTGTAGCACCTCATAATGCATATGCCAAGGGTTCCGGTCTGGCAGCAGCAGCGGGGACAAGAGGATACTCCCTCACATATGAAAAGGGTGCTCCGGAGGTACACTTTACATTTGCATCAGACGCAGCACCGAATATGCTAGAGAGCGGTGTGGCTGCCACTCATGTAGAGATGGGCGGTTACAACATCAATCATGGTATGTTTGATTACAATGCAGAAGATGGCTTATATTATCGTTCCCAGTATGGTGCAGCCCAGATTGATGATTTAGATGGTAAGCAGCTTACCTGCAAAAATATTATTATTATTAACGTAGATGGCAAAGTCCGTGACAGCAAGGGACGCTTGAAGTTAGAGGTAGTGGATTCTGGAAAGACCGGATATTTTATTACGAATGGTAAGGCAATTCCTATTACATGGGACAAGGTGGATGATACAGCCCTGACAAAGTATTATGATGAACAGGGAAATGAAATACAGTTAAATACAGGTAAGACATGGATTTGTGTTGTTCTCACTGATAATAAGGACAAGACAGTAATCCAATAAGGATTCTGCCTGGATATAGTATAATGGAAAGGGCAGCTTCATACAATGAAATAAAGCTGTCTTTTTTACATAAAAAGCCGCTAAAGCGGCAGATTGAGAGGAAAAAATGGACATTATTGAAATTTTAAAAGTAATTTTCCTTGGTATTGTGGAGGGGATTACGGAGTGGCTTCCAATCAGCAGTACGGGACATATGATTCTGGTTGATGACTTCCTGCAGTTGAACCAGGATGCGAATTTTAAGGAAATGTTTTTCGTAGTCATTCAGCTAGGTGCAATTTTGGCGGTTGTGGTCATGTTTTTTGGGAAACTCTGGCCGTTCAAGAAACCGGATAAAACATCGGAGCAGAAATTATCCTGGATAAAAATGGATACCATGACTATGTGGTTTAAGGTAATAGTAGCGGTACTTCCGGCAATGATTATTGGTCTTCCATTAGATGACTGGTTTGAAGCAAATTTTCATAACTTTGGTACGGTATCATTAATGCTTATTATTTATGGTGTATTATTTATTGTAATTGAAAACTGGAATAAGAAGCGTACACCAGTGGTGTTGGATTTGAATTCTTTGACTTTTAAACAGGCATTATTAATAGGTCTTTTTCAGGTGCTTTCCCTGATTCCGGGTACTTCCCGTTCTGGTTCTACTATTTTAGGTGGTATTTTAATAGGAACCTCCCGCTATGTGGCGGCAGAATTCAGTTTCTTTTTAGCAATTCCTGTTATGGTTGGTGCCAGTGGTTACAAGTTCTTGAAATTTGGTTTGGAAACAGGTTTTGCCATGACAACTGACCAGATTATTATTCTGGTTCTTGGTATGGTAGTGGCATTTGTGGTATCTATATTTGTAATTAAATTTTTGATGGATTACATAAAGAAAAAAGATTTCAAGGTTTTTGGATATTACAGAATTATTTTAGGAGTTATATTATTGGGATATATGTGTTTCTTTAAATAAGGACAGAGCCGAGAGGCTCTGTTCTGCAGATAGTAATAATTTTGTTGTACTTGTAATTGACAAATACTATAAGTTTCGCTATCATTAAAATAATTGTAACTATTCAGAACAGGATTGTGCAGTAATCCAAAACAGAAATAAGTACAGCAGAAAAGGAGAACAGAAAAACCATGGAAAAGAAAACATTTGTTACATTAGAACAAGTTGAGGAAATGGTTAAGAAATATCCAACACCATTTCATTTATATGACGAGAAGGGTATCCGTGAAAATGCAAGAAAGATTAACAAAGCATTTTCCTGGAACAAGGGCTTCCGTGAATATTTTGCAGTGAAGGCAACTCCTAATCCATATATTATGCAGATATTAAAGGAGGAGGGAATCGGTGCGGATTGTTCTTCCTATCAGGAGTTGGCTTTAAGTGAAGTAGTAGGTTTGAACGGACATGATATTATGTTCTCCTCAAATGTGACGCCAAGAGAAGATTTTGAATATGCTGCTAAGTTAGGGGCAATCATTAATTTTGACGATCTTACACATATTGATTTCTTTGATGGAATTGCAGAATTTCCGGAGACAATGTGCTGTCGCTACAATCCAGGTGGAGATTTTGTGTTACAGAACACGATTATGGACACACCTCAGGATGCAAAATATGGTATGACAAAGCCGCAGATTATCGAAGCATTTAAGAAGTTAAAAGCAAAAGGCGTCAAGCATTTTGGTATCCACGCATTTTTGGCAAGTAATACAGTAACAAACGAATACTATCCAAAACTTGCAAGAATTCTGTTTGAGCTTGCAGTAGAATTGAAGAAGGAATGTGATGTGCACATTGCATTTGTCAATTTATCTGGTGGTGTAGGTATCCCTTATCGTCCGGATCAGGAGCCTAACGATATTATGGAGATTGGCGCTAAAGTTAAAGAAGCATATGATGATGTGTTAGTTCCTGAAGGAATGGATGATGTGGCAATCTTTACAGAGTTAGGAAGATTTATGTTAGGACCATACGGCTGTCTGGTAACCAAAGCAATTCATGAAAAGCATATCCATAAGGAGTACATTGGATTAGATGCTTGTGCAGCCAACTTGATGCGCCCGGCAATGTATGGTGCATATCATCATATCACTGTGCTTGGTAAGGAAAATGAGCCATGTGACCACAAGTATGATGTAACAGGTGGATTGTGTGAGAACAATGACAAGTTTGCAATTGACAGAATGCTTCCAAAGATTGATATAGGAGATTATCTGGTACTTCATGATACCGGTGCCCATGGTTTTGCAATGGGTTATAATTACAATGGTAAGTTGCGTTCTGCTGAGATTCTCCTCAGAGAAGATGGCTCAACCATGCAGATTCGCCGTGCGGAGACAAAGGAAGATTATTTTGCAACATTAGATTTTACACCATTCCCAATTGCGCATTTATAAAAATGTTTCGTAACTATTCAGTACCATTATAGCTTACCAGTGTTATTATGAATTGCATTCATAATAGCATGCAAAAATCCATGCAGAATCACCTACGGTGATGGATTTTGTCCTGCTGCCACTACGTTTTCATACGGACTGTGCAGTTTGGCACAGTCCTGTTCTGAATGGTTACAATGTTTCTATGGAAAAAATAGATAGCAAATAGTAAAAAAGCTGCGGTCGTAAGACCGCAGTTTTCTTATATACTAGAGCATGTCCCTAAATTCATATCAAATTTCCCACAAAGTGGAACGTACATCTTGCAGAAAGCAAATTGGGGACACGCTCTAGAGCGTGCTTGTATCCATAAAAATCCAATGTAGAAATTTAATAGTGATTTTTATATAAAATTTAGTGGTATTTTCGGTTGCATATAAATGAGCTAAATGATATACTTGAAACACAAAATATAGATTGAAAGAAGAAAGAAAGCACAAAATAATGTGTTTTTATTTCTGTAAATTAAAATGATTGGTAACTGTTCAGAACATGGATAATACAATCCTGTATTGTGTTGTACTGCACAGTTACGAACAAGCTTGCAGAGGAGTTGGAAAACATGAAGTATGTAGTAAAAAAAGACGGGACAAAAGAAATGTTTGATGTAGAGAAAATTGTCCGTGCAGTGAATAAATCTGCTTCACGTATTATGTATAAGTTTACAGATGGTGAGATTTCTTTCATCTGTGGATATGCCAAGGATAAGGCAGAAGAACTCGATGGAGAAGAAATCACCATTCAGGAAATGCACAATATTGTGGAAGGTGCATTAGAAAAGGTAAATCCAAATGTAGCAAAGAGCTATCGTGATTATCGGAATTATAAGCATGATTTTATCCATATGATGGATGATGTGTATACAAAGAGCCAGTCAATCCGCTACATTGGGGATAAAAGCAATGCCAACACAGACAGTGCACTGGTTGCAACGAAGCGAAGTCTGATCTTTAATGAATTAAATAAAGAGCTGTATCGCAAGTTTTTCATGAATCGAAATGAATTACAAGCCTGTAAGGAAGGATATATTTATATTCATGACCAGTCGGCAAGATTAGATACTATGAACTGCTGTCTTTTTGATGTGGCATCGGTGTTGAAAGATGGCTTTGAGATGGGAAATGTCTGGTACAATGAACCAAAGTCATTAGATACTGCATTTGACGTAATGGGGGATATTATCTTAAGTACTGCAGCACAACAGTATGGTGGATTTACAGTGCCGGAAGCGGATAAGATTTTGGCTCCATATGCAGAAAAGAGCTATGAGAAGCATAAGGAAGAATTCTTAAAATTTTGCGATGATTCCTGGGAACATGCAGAACAAAAAGCAGAAGAATATGCATATGAGAAGGTGAAGCGTGAATTTGAACAGGGGTGGCAGGGAATTGAGTATAAGTTGAATACAGTAGGTTCTTCAAGAGGAGATTACCCATTTGTTACTGTTACTATTGGGCTTGGAACTTCACGTTTTGAGAAGCTTGCTGCAATATCTCTATTGCATGTTCACATGGGCGGACAGGGTAAACCGGGCAATAAAAAGCCTGTATTGTTCCCGAAGATTGTATTTTTATATGACGAGAATCTTCATGGACCAGGTAAGGAATGTGAGGATGTATTTGAAGTAGGTGTGGCATGTTCCGCGAAGACCATGTATCCGGACTGGCTGTCAATGACAGGGGAAGGATATATTGCAAGTATGTATAAAAAATATGGCAAGGTAATTAGTCCAATGGGATGTCGTGCTTTCTTAAGTCCATGGTATGAGCGCGGCGGTATGCATCCGGCAGATGACCAGGACAAACCAGTATTTGTTGGACGCTTTAATATCGGTGCAGTAAGTCTCCATTTGCCAATGATTTTAGCAAAATCCCGTTCTGAGAGTAGGGATTTTTACGAAGTTCTTGATTATTATCTAGAAATGATTCGTCAGCTTCATATTCGTACATACGAATATTTAGGAGAGATGAAAGCTTCCACCAATCCACTAGGTTACTGTGAAGGCGGTTTCTATGGTGGACATTTACAGCCTCATGAAAAGATTAAGAAAATATTGAAACCGATGACAGCGTCTTTTGGTATTACAGCTTTGAATGAATTGCAACAGTTGTACAACGGTAAGTCTATTGCAGAAGACGGAGAATTTGCAAGAGAAGTGTTAGAATATATTAATCATAAAGTGGAAATGTTTAAGGAGGAAGATGGTAATCTGTATGCCATTTATGGAACGCCAGCAGAAAGTTTATGTGGATTGCAGGTGGAGCAGTTCCGCAAAAAATATGGTATTGTGGAAAATGTTTCAGACAGGCCATATGTCAGCAACAGTTTCCATTGTCATGTGACCGAAGATTTGACACCAATTGAAAAGCAGGATATTGAAGGACGTTTTTGGGAGCTTTGCAATGGAGGCAAGATACAGTATGTGCGATATCCAATATCATATAATATAGAAGCAATCCGTAGCCTGATTCGTCGGGCGATGGCATTAGGCTATTATGAGGGTGTGAATTTATCCTTGGCTTACTGCGATGCTTGTGGACATCAGGAGTTAGAAATGGACATCTGCCCTAAATGTGGTTCGACCAACCTGACTAAGATTGACAGAATGAATGGATATCTGTCCTATAGCCGTGTTCATGGGGATACAAGATTGAATGCAGCCAAAATGGCTGAAATAGCAGAGCGAAAATCTATGTAAGAATAAACTCTATGCTTATGGGGGGATTTATGATATAATTACCTATAAGTATAGAGTTTTTTATATTAGCAAAGTGTGCAGGTATACTAGCTTGCCAAAGTCATGGGCGTGTCTGCACGCTCTGTTCTAAATTAGAAAGGTGTACACATATGTATCGTATTTTGATAGTAGATGATGAGAAGATAGAAAGAAATGGAATTCGTTTCCTTTTACAGAAGTTGGGAGCAGAGTTTCAAATCAGTGAAGCACAGAATGGAAAAGTGGCATTAGAGATACTGCAGAAAGAGGAGATAGATATTCTGCTTACAGATGTAAAAATGCCGTTTATGGATGGAATGGAACTGATTGAGCGTGTAAGAACTCTGCAACTTGAACTGGCTATTGTTATTTTTAGTGGACATAACGAGTTTGAATATGCCAAAAAAGCAATGCAGGCAGGTGTATATGATTATATATTAAAGCCAGTAGATCCGAAAGAATTTGAGAATACTATGAACAGAGTATTGTTGGATTTGGATAATGCGAAAGAAGAAGCTGTCATTAAGACAAAGGGGGAAGAATTTTTCCGGGAACATATATTATATTCAGTGGTAAATGGTGCTTCTAAGGAAGATATTGCAGCCAGAGCAGATGGTTTGCTGACGATTGAATTTCTAGAGAAATATAAAAGAATGCTGTTAGTAGAGTGTGGAGGGGAATTTTTTTGTAAATATAATGAAAAATTCCTGGAATTGGTGGAAAAAGAATATGGACAACCTTGTCAGTATTTGAATCTGAATTCACAACAGAGTATATTTATGCTTTTAGAAACAGTAGAAGGTAATTTTATGGCAATAGCAGAGAAAATCAGAGAGATGACGTGGAACACTTTTCATGAAAAATGTCATATTGCTATCTCGAAAGAGATTGACGGTTTTGGAGATATTGCCAGTGCACTAGAAGAATGTGAATTATTAATGGAGAATCGTTTTTATCAAAATGAAACCTACATTTATACAGCAGATGGTAGTGAGGAAAACTCTCTAATGCAGCAGTTAGATGATGATACGCTGATGAAACAGATGAAGCAGGATATTAAAATGAAGGATATGGTGGCGCTTCGTGAACATTATGAGCGATTGTGTGAACGCTACCGTGGAAAGACACAGTTTTCCCAGGTATATATCAAATTCATTTTCTCCAATCTTCTAAAGGAATTTTACGAAGTATTGCCGGATCGGAATGAGACGGAATTAGATAAAGAGATAGATGCCTTATATCGTGCTTCTGATTTTGAACAGATGCTTGCCTTGGTGGATAAGAATATTAAAAAGTTAGAGGAAGTGTTCGATAATAATCCACAGCTGACTCACAGAGAGGTGGATACGGTTAAAAAATATATATATGAGCATTATAGCGAGGAAATCAGTGTGGAGCAGTTGGCGGAACTGGTATTTATGGCACCAAGTTATCTTAGCTTTATTTTCAAGAAGGAGACAGGACAGAATTTAAGCAAATTTATCAAAGCATACCGTATGGAAAAAGCAAAAGAAATGTTAGAGGGTACTCATAACAAGATTGTTGCCATCAGTAATGCAGTGGGATACCCAAATGTTTCCTATTTTTGCCAGAGCTTCCGTGAATATTACGGAATCAGTCCTCAGAAATTCAGAAGCAACGGAGAGTAGGAGCGTATGTTCAGAAAATGGCTTGGTAATATGAAGGTACAGCAGAAAATGATTCTCATTTATGGAGTGGTAGGATTTGTTCCTATTGTAATTCTTTTTTTGTTCTGTTTGGCAAAGATGAATCAGATTTTGACAGATAGGGAAACTACAAACATTCGATCCTTTTTGTATCAGTCAAGGGAGCAGATGGACAATCAGCTTACAATATATAACAACCTATCAGACTATATATCCTTTAACCAGTCTGTTGCACAGGTTCTGGGATGGAAGAGTACATCTGAAAATGAGTTACATGGTTTAGAGGAAGAGTCCGGCTATGAACTGTATGAACAGGTGACAAGTGTGGTAGACCCTCTTCTTAATTCTATCCACTATTTTCATGAGGATGTGGAAGTGGCAACCATTTACACCGGCAACAATACGGTAAAGCATGGTACCATGTTAGCACCCATAACAGAAGCGCAGGAAATGTTCTGGTATGAGGATGTAGTGAACACCCAAAATATTCTGTGGTATGTTGATGGAAAAGACAAAGAAGTGTTTTCTGTGAGAAAAATGCCAATGTTAGAAAAGAATGATGTGCTGGGTATCTTCTATTTAAAAGTGAATTATGAGACTTTGTTTCAGGGATTTGACCAAAGCTTATATCATAATTTCGGGGTATTTGTCATAGATGAAAGAAATAACTTAATCTATGGAAAAAATGATTTTGATGAAAAAAACAAAAAGAACCAGTTGCAATATGAGCAGTTAGAAAAGTATATTAAAAATATGGATAGCGATAATGCTGTTGTAACGATAAGGGAACAGGATAAGAAGTATCTTGTGGTAAGAGAAGACTCTAACAAGGCGGGATGGACCATTGTTTTTTATATGCCATCAGAATTGATTGTAGGGCCTACCCAGCCGTTGAAAGCATTAACTGTATTTACAATGGTATTGGCAGTGGTGGCAGCGGGAATAGCCCTGATAGCCTTTTCTAGATTGATTGGCAATCGACTAAGGAAGCTGCAGACCATGATGAATGAGGTAGAGGAAGGCAGACTGGATATTGAAGTAGTAAATATAAATGATAACGGCGATGAAATTGATGATTTGTTCCGAAGCTTTGGCAAGATGATTCGACAGATAAATATTCTCATAGGGGAGGTTTATCAGGGAGAGATTCGCCAGAAGCAATATGAGATGAAAGCTTTGCAGGCGCAGATTAATCCTCATTTTTTGTATAATTCCCTGTCGTTAATTAACTGGAAGGCAATAGAAGCGGAACAGACAGATATCAGTAAAATAACATTGGCACTCTCCACCTTTTATCGTACCTCCTTGAATAAAGGCGGGAATCTTCTTAGAGTGGCAGATGAGATTAATAATTGCAAATCTTACTTGGAAATACAATTGTATATGCATGATTATGAATTTGAAGTAGAATTTTGTGTGGAAGAAGAAATATTGGATTGTGAAACTATTAATTTGATTTTGCAACCGCTGGTGGAAAATGCAATTGAACATGGAATTGATTTAAAGGAAGATGGGGGACGAGGAAAGCTTATCATATCAGGCAGTCATGAAGAAGATGCCATTATATTAAAGGTAGAAGATAACGGAGTGGGGATTGAACCGGAACGGGCGGCAGAGATGTTATCTATGCAGTCAAAAGGCTATGGTGTCCGCAACGTGAATGAACGAATTAAGCTGCAGTATGGTGATGATTATGGCCTGCAGGTTAAGAGTGAACTGGAGATAGGCACGATAGTATCTATCCGGCTTCCGTATATAAAATAATAGAAATTGTTCAAGATGTCGTTTTTGGTTGTTTTTTTACAAATAAAAACGACATCTGTTTTATTTTAGAAAATCATCTGACAAAATCGTACAAAAACCACATTGCATTGTTTTACTTTATGGTGCAAAAAGACTAGAATATAATTTTTTTTAGGTTCAGTTTATTGAAAAACTTAAAAATTTGATATATTTCTAAAATCATTGATATTTATCTTTGGGAACAAATCACCTATAATAGGTCTGTAAACAAGAAGATACAAAAATACATAAAACACGTATCTTTAATACTTTTTTAAAATCGGGAGGAAAAATTATGAAGGCGAAAAAAGTAAGTGCAATGTTACTTGCAACAGCAATGGCTACAACTGCTTTAGCAGGTTGCGGTGGAGATGATAAGGCAACTGCAACAAAGGCTCCAGAAGCTACAGAAAACACATCTAACACTGATGGAACATCTGATGGTGACACAACTAGTGGTGACGCTAGCGCAGCAGATGAAGAAGCTATTACAACTACTCTTACTGTATGGAGCCCAGCAGAAGATCAGTCTGCAGATCAGGGTGAATGGTTACAGACAATGGCTGAAGCATTCAAGGCTGAACATCCAAACTGGAACATCACATTTGAATATGGTGTTTGCCCAGAAGGTGATGCAAAGAAGAACGTAACACAGGACGTTCAGGCAGCAGCTGATGTTTATATGTTCGCTAATGATAACATCTCTGATTTAGTAGCAGCTGAAGGATTAGCTGAAATCGGTGGTGAAACAGCAGAATATGTAAAGAGCACTAACTCTTCTACTATCGTAGATTCCGTAACAGTAGATGGCGCTATCTATGGTATTCCATTTACAACAAATACATGGTTCATGTACTATGACAAGAGCAAGTTCACAGAGGAAGATATCAAGAGCTTAGATGCAATGATTGCTAAAGATGTTGTATCTTTCCCATTAAAGAATACATGGTACTTCGCTTCTTTCTACGTAGCTAACGGATGTACATTCTTCGAAGATAGCTACAATGAAGCAGCTGGAATTGATTTCAGTGGTGAAAAAGCTACTCAGGTTACAGATTACTTAGTAGATTTAGTTGCTAACAAGAACTTCGTATTAGATGATGGCGGTGCTGGTATGGCAGCTCTCAGAGAAGGTAAAGCAGCAGCTTTATTCTCAGGTTCTTGGGATTACAATGCAGTTAAAGAAATCTTAGGTGAAAACATGGGTGTTGCAAGCTTACCTACAGTTGCAATCAATGGCGAAGCAAAGCAGATGAAAGCTTTCGCTGGTTCTAAGGCTATCGGTGTTAACCCTAACGCTGAATATCCACAGGTTGCTGTAGCATTTGCTAAGTTCTTAGCAAGCCCAGAAGCACAGCAGAAACATTATGAATTAAGAGCTGTTGTTCCATGTAACACAGAATTATTATCTCAGGAACCAATCGTAAGTGATGCATTAGTACTTGCTCAGAATGATACATTCGAGAATACTTCTATCATCCAGCCATACGTTAAGAAGATGAGCAACTACTGGACAGCTTCAGATGCTATGGCTCCAGCTATCATCAACGGTGAAGTTACACATGATAATGCAGCTGAGAAGACAGAAGCATACAACGAAGCATTAAATACAGACGTTGTTGAATAATTAAACTGAACATTTGAAGATAAATGATTTAGTTCAGGGTGTTTCTTTGGAAACACCCTGTTTTCAAGAAAAAGGGTTAGAATAAAATACGTCGCAACATATCAAACAATTGGCAGGAGGTTGCATCATGAGCGAATTGAAAAAGAAAAAAAAGAAAGTAAAAGATTTCGAAACCCCTTATTCTGTTAGTAATATGTTGAAAGATAAGGGGACATCTGTAACAAAGCTGTCAATGCTTGTTATGGGATTAGCAAATATTTTAAATGGTCAGATTGTAAAAGGTCTGATGTTCCTGGCAATGGAAGTTGGGTTCATTGCATTTATGATTATGAAAGGCTTCAGTTTCCTGGGCGATTTAATTGCTTTAGGTGGAACACCAAAGCAGAAAATCTGGAACGAAGCAAAAGGTATATTTGAATATACAGCTGGTGATAACACTGTATTAATGTTATTATATGGTGTTTTAACAGTGGGGTTAATTGCATTATTTATCTTTATGTGGAGAACCTCTGTGTGCAGCGGTTTCAAAGCTTACAGTTTAAGAGTTAGAGGTAAGCATGTTAATAATATCATTGAAGATATCAAGGCTTTGTTTAATGAGAACTTACATAAGTTGTTATTAACACTTCCGGTATCTGGTATTGTTATCTTTACTATCTTGCCGTTGATCTACATGATCACTATGGCGTTTACAAGTTATAGTACGATAGATGATCATTTATTGATATTCGACTGGGTAGGTCTTGATAACTTTAAGAAAATATTTGACGTATCAGGCTCTATTGGTAAAGAGTTCTGGTCAGTACTAGGATGGACATTAGTCTGGGCGGTATTAGCAACCGGACTTAACTATATATTAGGTATGATTCTGGCGATTGTTATCAACAGAAAAGATACAAAGATTAAAGCATTTTGGAGATTCTGCTTTGTATTATCAGCAGCGATTCCACAGTTCGTATCACTGTTAATTATGAGAAGTATGTTACAGCAGAATGGTGCTATCAACGTAATGTTACAGAACTGGGGATTGATTGACAGCCCGTTACCATTCCTTACAGATACTACATGGGCAAGAGCAACTGTTGTAATTATCAACTTATGGGTAGGTATTCCATTTACTTTATTACAGGTAACAGGTATCTTACAGAATATCCCGGCTGAATTATATGAAGCAGCTAAGGTGGATGGTGCCAACGCATTTATCACATTCTTTAAGATTACATTACCTTACATGTTATTCGTTACAACACCTTACTTAATCACAACATTTACCGGTAACGTAAATAACTTTAACGTTATCTTCCTGTTATCTGGTGGTGCTCCAACTCCGGTAGGTGCTACTGCTGGTAAGACAGACTTGTTAGTAACATGGTTGTACAAGTTGACCGTTGATAAACAGTATTTCAACTTAGGTGCCGTGATTGGTATTATGACATTCGTCGTATTAGCAATTGTATCCCTTGTAACATATAGAAATACTGGTTCTTACAAGAATGAGGAGGGATTCATGTAATGAGTGCAAAAATGACAACTTCTATGAAAGCAAGAAAAACAGTTACGAATACAATTACACATGTGATTTTGGCTATCTTGTCATTTATCTGGGTACTGCCAATTATATGGGTTATCTTAACCAGTTTCCGTAAGCAGAAGGGCTCTTATGTAACATCCTTCTTCCCTAAGGAATACACATTAGATAACTATAAGAAATTATTTACAGATACTAGTATCTTGAACTTCCCGCAGATGTTCATGAATACATTGATTATCTCTATCTTTGTATGTATTATTTCTACGCTTTTTGTATTGTCTGTGGCATACTGTATGTCAAGACTTCGTTTCAAGATCCGTAAGACATACATGAACATTGCTATGATCTTAGGATTATTCCCAGGATTCATGTCAATGGTTGCCGTATACTATATTTTGAAATCTATTGGTTTAACTGAAGGTGCAATGATTCGCGTGGCATTGATTATGGTATATTCCGGTGGTACTGGTGCCGGTTTCTACATTGCCAAAGGTTTCTTTGATACAGTACCAAAGGCATTGGATGAGTCAGCATACTTAGATGGTGCAACTAAGTTCCAGGTATTCTCTAAGATTACCATTCCGCTTAGTAAGCCAATCGTAGTATACACAGTATTAACATCTTTCTTAAGTCCATGGTTAGACTTTATCTTTGCAAAGGTTATCTGCCGTGCAGATGCAAAATATTACACAGTATCCATTGGTTTGTGGCAGATGCTTGAAAAAGAATATGTTGATAGCTGGTATACCTGTTTCGCTGCCGGTGCGGTATGTATTTCCATTCCGATTGCAATCTTATTCATTGTAATGCAGCGTTTCTACACCGAAGGTTTATCTGGTGCGGTAAAGGGTTAAGACATTTAAATATTGTAAAAGGAAACCGAGATGAAAAAAAAGGTTTTGTGTTTCCTGATAGGAGGCGCAGTTATGTGGAGTGGCTGCGCCTCTCTTATGCAGGAAGAAATACAGCTTCCCATGTCACAGGAGGACACTGCATCACAATGGGAGGAAGCGGAAACAACTCCATACGGAAAGTATCCGGAACTGGTTACTTATACGTTAGGAAAAATGACTGGTGCCAATAATTCGAATATGCCAGAAGGAGATACTTATGAAAATAATGTATACACCAGGTATTTGAAGGATTTGTTAAATATTCAGAATGAAGATGCTTTTGAAGCCACAGAATCCCAGTATAGTACAAATGTAACCATGGCAATTGCTTCTAACAAGCTGCCAGATGTAATGGTGGTGGATGATTATGAAGATTTAGTTTTGCTTGTGGAAGGGGATCAAATAGCAGATTTGACAGAAGTATATGAAAATTGCGCCAGCGAAACAATTAAAGAAATATATAACAGTTATGGAGATTCCATCTTTAACAATGTCATGTTTGATGGGAAATTGATGGCAATACCAGAAACAAACATTTCAGATGGGCCGAATTTGTTGTGGCTTCGAAAGGATTGGTTAGATGCATTGGGTCTGCCAGAGCCGAAGACACTAGAGGATGTGGAAACAATTGTGAAAGCATTTGTTGAAAAACATCCGGGAACAGCAGCAGGAAAAACAACAGGTTTAATTTGTAATACAACTTTAACCGGTGAAAAAGGGTATAGTTATGAATATCTTGTAGATATTGTATTCTCTAACTTTGGAGCATATCCAAAACATTGGATAAAGAATGATAAGGGTGAAGTTGTATACGGTTCTGTTCAACCAGAGGTGAAAAATGCACTTAAGTTATTGAACCGCTGGTATAACCAGGGGATTTTAGATAGAGATTTTCTCCTTAGAACATCAAGTAATCTTATTGAGCTGGTAGTTCAGGAAAAATGTGGTGCGTTTTTTGGTCCATGGTGGGCACCAAACAATCCATTATGCAATGCTATGCAGGAAAATCCTGCCGCAGAGTGGAAACCATATCTGATATCTACAGATGGTAGTGGTATTACAACCTACTGCAGTCAGAATCCTGGTTATAAATATGTAGTGGTTCGTAAGGGATATAAACACCCGGAACTGGTTGTGAAGCAGCTTAGTGCTTTGTTTGACTATGCTATGAACGATTTGACAGATACAACGGAAATGGAACAGTATTTTCAGCAGAATGTGGATCCTACTGCCCGCCCGCTTGCCATTAATGTGGATTATAATAATGCATTAATGAGGTGTTATGAGGGTATTCAGGATGTTATGGCTGGAAAGAGGTCAGAGGATACATTGACACTAGTGGAGAGAGCGTATTATCAATCCTGTAAGTTGTATATGGAAAGTCCGGAATTAACCGGCGTTGATGAATGGGCAGCATATTCTTCGCGAATAGAAGCTTGTTCTTTGATTGCAAATGGCAATGTAAAAAAGAAAGAATCTCTGTTTTTTGGAACAACAGAAACCATGAAGTCAGAATGGTGGAAGCTCAAAGTAAAAGAACAGAATGCATTTTTACAGATTATAACTGGAGAAAAAGATATTTCTTACTTTGAACAATTTGTATCAGAATGGAATAATGAAGGCGGTAATGCAATTACCCAGGAAGTTCGGATGTTCTTAGATGAAAAGGACGCTGCTAAGCCGTAAATGGATAAGCAGTGTCCTTTTTTATATACTAGTATATAAAAATTTGATGCGCACGAATTTGAAAGGTAGAATCAAATATGTATTCAGAGGGAGGTAGAAAATGAAAAAGAAGATTACATGCCTGTTGTTGGCATTTTGTTTGCTGTTTACAGGTTGTGGCGGAGCAAAAAAAGAAGATGTAGAAAATGTTATTGACGATAACTATCGTATGTATTATGAAGTGTTTGTGTATTCTTACGCAGATTCTAATGGAGATGGAATCGGTGATTTGAACGGACTTACAAGCAAGTTGGATTACATAGAAGATTTAGGATGTAATGGTATCTGGCTGATGCCGATTATGCCATCCACAACCTATCATAAATATGATGTTATTGATTATTATGATATTGACGAGCAATATGGTACAATGGACGACTTCAAGAAGTTGCTTGAGGAATGTGATAAGCGTGGAATCAAGGTAATTATTGATTTTATATTCAACCATACATCTACAAAAAATCAGTGGTTTGTGGAAGCGACAGATTATCTTAAAACTTTAAAAGCAGAAGAAGAACCGGATGCCAGTGTGTGTCCGTATGTTGAGTACTACAACTTCTCAAAAGAAAAGAAAAATGGAAGCTACTATCAGGTGGAAGGAACTGACTGGTATTATGAAGGTGTATTCTGGGATCAGATGCCGGATTTGAATCTTGGATGTGAGGCACTTCGCAGTGACATAGAAGAAATTGCATCTTACTGGCTTGATTTAGGGGTACATGGCTTCCGACTGGATGCTGCAAAAGAATATTACAGTGGAAGTGCTGACAAAAATGTTGAAGTCCTTTCCTGGTTTAGTAATTACGTAAAATCCCAGAAGGAGGATGCTTATTTAGTAGCAGAAGTATGGGATAGTTACCTGACAATTTCTAATTACTATGAGAGTGGAATTGACAGTATATTCAATTACACCTTTGGTAACAATGATGGGCAGATTATAAAGGCGTTGACACGAAATGGTTTAGGTGATGCAGGCAGTAAGATTTCCCAGAATATTGTTACAATCTTAAATAATTTTGCAGAAAAAAATCCGAATATGATTGATGCGCCATTTTTAAGTAACCATGATACAGGACGAATTGCCGGATTTGTATCTTATGATGAAAGAAAAGTAAAAATTGCCGGAGCTATGAATATTTTAATGAGTGGCAGTGCATTCCTATATTATGGCGAAGAATTAGGTATGACCGGTTCCGGAATTGATGAAAACAAACGTGCCCCAATGTATTGGTCAGCGGACGGAAGTGCTGAGGAGACTACTACAGCACCACCGAATATGGAAACGGTAGAACATCGTTTTGGTTCCTATGAAGAACAGAAGGATGATGAGAATTCTATTTATCAGTATTATAAGGAAGTAATACATTTAAGAAATAAGTATCCATTAATTGGACGAGGTACTGTGGCAGCAGCAGAAGGCGAATTTGACGGTAATATTTATGTATATAGCAAGACTTACGAAGGTAAGACCATGTATTTCTTCTATAATCTTGCAGACGAAACAAAAGAAATTACATTAGATAGTGATTGCTATAAGAACACTTCTCTGTTAGAATCATTGGTGACATCAGAGGAGGAAGTGACTTATGAATCGCAGAAATTATCACTTCCATCATTCAGTGTAGCAATTGTAGGAGTGGAAGAAGAATAATTGTAACCAGCAAAGCGTGCAAGTATAATAGGTAAGCAAAATTTGCGAGTGCTTGCATGCTTTATTCAAAATAAGAGGAAAGGAATATACAGTTCCCATTGAGAAAAGGTGGGAATTGTGACGAGGACATAGTAATTATGAAATATCAATTTGGCAAGCATCATTGGAAGACATATAAAAATGGTATGGAATCAAATTATTTGCTGGCAAATGGATTAGGAGGCTTCTGTGCCCAGGACATTATGGGAAGCTGCAGCCGCAATGATCATGGTTTGCTTATGGCAGCTGTTACGGTTCCAAATGAAAGAGTGTTACTACTTAGTCAATTTCAAGAGACACTCGCAGTTGATGATAAAGCATTTGACTTATCATCACAGATAGTAAAAGGTGAGGCGCATACAGGATATAAGTATTTGCAGTCCGTTGTAGTGGATGGATATCCGGAATGGACATACCAGGTAGCTGGTGTGGAGCTTCGCAAGAAAGTGATTATGGTACATGGTGAAAATACGGTTCTTGTTCGTTATGAAGTCTGGAATCCAATGAATAAGAAAGTCAAATTAACATTGATACCATATGTGGTGTTTGCGCCAAAAGGGCACTCTTATGAAGAGGAAACCACCCTCGCAGTTGAATTGACAAAACGTGGTGCTCTTGTTAAAAGTGAAAAATATAAGCTTTATTTGAATACAAAGGCAGATTTGACTTTATATGAGAAGCCGGAAGTAAAGGAACTCCATTATGCCCAGGAAGATTTAGATGGAAGAATGGAAGATGGTAAAGTAGTATGTCTCCTTGCGGGCAGTTTTGAAACAGAGCAGGAATGGGATGCATTTGAGGTGTGTGGTTCAATGGAAGATGTTAACCACACATTTGCAGAAGCACTGGAAAAAGAGACGAAGCGTCGGGAAGCACTTCTTGCAGCTGCAGGGCTACAGGATGAACATGCCAAAGAGCTTGTGTATGCCGCAGACAAGTTCGTTACAGACAGAGCATCCACTGCAGGAAAAACGATTTTAGCAGGATTTTCCTTCTTTGGAGACTGGGGCAGAGATACCATGATTGCTATGCTTGGCTGTACCATTGCTACCGGTCAGTATGAAACATCAAAAAGTATTTTCCGTACCTTTATGAAATACTGCAACAAAGGCATTATGCCAAATCTGTTCCCTGAAGGGGAAGCAGAACCGATGTACAATACGGTAGATGCTTCCTTACTGTTCATCAATGCAGTATATGAATATATCAAAGTATCAAAGGACACAGCATTCTTAAAGGAAGCCTACCCGGTTATGCAGGAAGTCCTTCACTGGTATCGTGTTGGTACTGATTATCACATCAGTATGGATGAAGATGGACTGATTATGGCAGGGGCTAAGACAGAGCAGCTAACCTGGATGGATGTGCGTATTGATGATTTTCTGCCGACACCAAGACATGGCAAGCCAGTGGAAATCAATGGCTACTGGTACAATGCATTAAAAATTATGGAGCTTTATGCGGGTGAGACAAAAGAAGCATATGCAGTATACCCGGAGGAAAATCAGGAGTTTTATGGGGCATTAGCTGAAAAAGTTAAGGAAAGCTTCTTAGAGAAATTCTGGATGGAAGATAAGGGCTATTTAAAAGATGTTGTTGCGAAAGATGAGTCAGGTAAAAAGTCAGAAAATCAGATTCGTTGCAACCAGATATGGACACTGTCTATGCCATTTACCATGGTTGATAAGGAGCAGGGAAGGAAAATTCTCTACACTGTGTATGAGAAATTATATACACCTCTTGGATTACGCAGTTTGGCACCAGAGGATGAAGAATTTCATTCAATTTATGAAGGTGAACAGAAGGTTCGCGATATGGCATACCATCAAGGTACTGTCTGGGGATTCCCATTAGGCGCATACTATCTTGCTTATTTGTCATTAGCGGAGGATAAGAATGAAGCTTGTCAGAGAGTGAGAAAACAGTTAGAGCCGTTGGAGGCAGCACTGAAGGAAGGCTGTGTGGGTGCTTTGGCAGAGGTTTATGATGGAGAAAATCCAAATGTATCAAAAGGATGTTATGCACAGGCATGGAGTGTTGGCGAAATATTACGGGTTTATAAGCGATTGGAAGAGATGGAGGCTTAAATGAAAAGAGAAGAATTATTAGGAAAAAAAGATGCGAAGACATGGAGAAAAATATTTACATCCCCAGAGTTTGTGCAGGATTTTACTTATGATGGAAGCGATTTAGGCAGTCAGTATACAAAGTCTGCCACCACTTTCAAACTCTGGGCACCTACGGCAGATAAAGTTGTATTACAGGTTTTTGAAAGTGGTGACCTGGAATGTGAAGAATGTAGTGAAAGTATTTCAATGACATACACGGACAGAGGTGTGTTCGCAGCAGAAGTAAAAGGGGACTACAAAAACAAATATTACACTTATGTAGTGACCAGAAATGATGAAACTGTGGAGACACAGGATCCATATGGAAAAGCCTGTGGTGTAAACGGCAAGCGAAGTATGGTAGTGGATTTGTCGTCTACTCAGCCGGAACAGTTTGAGAAAGATACCCGTGTGGTAATACCGGAAGAAGAAAGAGTATTTTATGAACTGCATGTGAAAGACTTTTCAGCAGCAGAGAGTTCCGGTGTTCAGAAGGAATATCGGGGAAAATATATGGCATTTACTGAGAAAAATACAACATTGAATGGGGACGGAGAGCATAAGACCTGTTTGTCCTACATAAAAGAGTTGGGTGTAAGTCATGTGCATATCCTGCCAATGTATGATTATGGTTCTGTAGATGAGACAGAAGCTACAGATGCATTTAACTGGGGATATGATCCGGAAAATTACAACGTACCAGAAGGCTCTTATGCCACAGATGCCCATGATGGCAACGTGCGAATACGTGAATGTAAGCAGATGATTCAATCTCTTCATGAAGAAGGCATTGGTGTGATTATGGATGTGGTATATAACCATACTTATAAGTTGGATTCCTGCTTTGAAAAAGTGTGTCCATATTATTATTACAGACAAAATGAGGACGGTTCCTTCTCTGACGGTTCCGCCTGCGGCAATGAAACAGCCAGTGAGAGATACATGTATAGCAGATATATGGTAGATTCTGTTGTGTATTGGGCAAAGGAATATCACATTGATGGTTTTCGTTTTGATTTGATGGGACTTCATGATACAGAAACTATGAATACTATCCGTAGAGTATTAGATGAGTTGCGTGAGCAGGAATTAGGCAGAAAGCCATTGCCTCATGAGCGTATTATCATGTATGGAGAGCCTTGGATTGCATCGGATTCGCCGATGGAAGAAGGATTTATTCCAGCAATAAGAGACAATGTTGCAAAATTAGATGAAGGAATTGCAGTATTCTGCGATCTGACAAGAGATTATATTAAGGGAAGCGTGTTTAAAAAGACCGTTCCAGGCTTTGTAAATGCAAAGAAACGTACTGAGGTTACACCAAAGGAACAGGAGGTATTTGCTTCTATTATCAGCGGATGGGCAAATAGTGAGGAGTTTCAGCCAATATCTCCAAGACAGGTTATCAATTATGTGTCTGCACATGATAATTATACTTTGTGGGATAAATTATGTTTGTCAACCAAAAAAAGTATTGATTATACCAAGAAATACAGCGGAATTATGTTGATGAATGCTATGTGTGCTGGGATGTACTTTATTTGTCAGGGAACACCATTTCTTCAGGCTGGTGAAGAATTTGGCCGTACCAAAGAAGGTATTGGTGACAGTTATGCATCACCGATTGAGATCAACCGATTAGATTGGGAACGGGCATACCAGTTTGACGAGTTGGTGAGTTATTATAAAGAATTGATTGCATTGCGAAAAGAATATAATGGATTTGAAAGCTTTACAGAGCATTCAGAAGAAAAGATATCCATTATAGAATCTTCTAAGGAAGTATTGGCTTACGCTGTTACATCAGAAAAAAACAATTTATTGTTTTATATTAATCCAATGCATGAAAAGGTGGAACATGTTTTGCCGAAAGGTGAATATACCATCCGTTCAGCTGGATTGAACAATTATCTCAAAGGCCAGAAAGTAAAAGAAAAATTGACATTGCCAGAATTAAGTGTGGTAATATTATCACAGGAAAAATAAGAAAGTAATGAAAAAGCTTCTGCTTGTTACGTTTGTATACAGGCAGGAGCTTTTTATATACTAGGAAATTACAACATTTTATTGTGGGATGTTGTAATTTCCTAGTATATAAAACATGATGTGCAGGAATTTGAAAGGTAGATGCACTGCGTGCTTGCACGCTTTGTTCACATTCCTGGAAATGAAACTCTGTAATGTTTAAATATATATTAAGAATAGAAACCTTACTTGCTAGTTTTCGTGAAATTGTGTATAATTCTTTTAAATCAGCTATTCGAGAAGAAATGGAAGGGGGAATCAATATGAAGGTATTGATTTTGTATTGGGGTTCTGCATCAGGAAGTCGTTCATCAGCTTTAGCGATGCGTGAACAGATTATGGATAATGGGGATGATTGTGAACTGCTTAACTGTTACACAGTTGCCAGCAGAAAGATACCAAAGAAGCTTCTTGCAGCTTATCAGGAGATAGAGAAGGAAGAAGAACCGTCTGATGATGGCACGTTGATTCGTCTTCAGGGAATCGCAAAGAGTACAAATTATCATTATAATTTTATGAAAGCTGCAATTAAAAGTGTAGTTTATCGTCATATATTAGAAGGCAGATTTGATGTGGTAGTGGTAACCCATATACTTCCGGCAGAAATTGTGACTACTTTAAAGAATGACAGGCAGCCTATGCCTCCGGTAGTTGCTGTTATATCTGAGTATGGATATGCACCGGGATGGGAGAAAACAAGCTGTGACCGCTATGTTGTTGCAGATGAATCTCTGATTGCTGTGTATGTAAAGGCAGGAATACGGAAAGGCCGCTTGATGCCATATGGAATCCCTGTGCGCAAGGATTTCGCTAAGAAGCTGAATAAACGTGCAGCAAGAAGAAGATTGCACATCAACCCAGAGGGAAAAATCTTTTTGATTATGGTTGGAAGTAAAGGGGTAGGAGAAGCGGACAACTTGTTAACAGAGTTGATTGGTCAGTGTGGACATGATGACGTGATTATGGTGTTATGTGGAAGCAACCGAAAGGCATACTGCTATCTTCAGGAAAAATACAGCACAGAGTTGTCTGTGATTATAAGAGAATACACACCGCATTCTAACCTGTTTATGGATGCCTGTGACGTTGTATTTACAGCTCCAAGTGGTTTGATAAGTACAGAAGTAGCTGTGAAAAATGTGCCATTAATCCATCTTCGTCCATTGACAGCCTGTGAAGTGGACAATGCAGAATTTTTTGCAGAGCGCAACATGTCAGTAATGAAAAAAACAATTGCAGAAAAGATAAGAGAGGCAATTTCTATTGCATCTTCACCAGAAAAAGCAGAAGCTATGATTGTATCCCAGCAGAATGGCATTAATCAGGAGGCTGCATATGATATTTATTGTCTGCTGAAGGAACTGGCAGAGGAAGACAGATATTAGGAGGACTTAATTATGAGCTATAAGCAGGTCAGAAATCTAATCGTACTTGCAATTGTGTTATTTATGGCATTATGGAATTATAAGTTGATTCTGGGTTGGGGAATTTATCTGTTAGGATTGGTTTCTCCCTTTCTGACGGGAGCATGTATTGCCTTTATATTGAATGTACCAATGAGCTTTTTGGAAAATAAATTGTTTTTACATGGAAAAAAGAAAAAAACAAGTATTACAAGAGCAGTCAGTCTGGTTCTTACGTTCATCTTAGTAGTTGGTATCATTTTACTGGTTATGTGTGTAGTAATTCCGGAAGTAGTAAATACACTGGCAACATTAGGTAGTCTGATTCCTGAATTTTATAGAAGTGTGGTAAAATCCGTTGAGGAACTGGGAAAGCAATATCCGGATATTCTTGATGTGTTTAATAATATTCTTACTATTGATTTTTCTAAATTTGATTGGAAAGAAATTGTAACAAATACAGTGAATTTCTTGAAAAATGGTGCAAATTCCATATTTGGTTCTACATTTACCATGGCTAAGAGTGTGGTAAATGGAGTTATGAATACGGCAATTGGTATTGTATTTGCCTGCTATATTTTGTTGCAGAAGGAAGAATTAGGAGTACGCGTCAAAAAGTTTACCTATGCATTTTTACCAGAAAAATGGGCGGGGAGAATAATCTCTACTGCGTCATTGACGTACCGCACATTTGCTAATTTCCTTACAGGACAGTGTTTGGAAGCTGTGATTCTAGGAGCTATGTTTTTTGTAGTAATGACAATTTTCCGTCTTCCATATGCGTTGATGGTAGGTGTGTTAATTGCATTTACAGCATTAATCCCAATATTCGGAGCATTTATTGGCTGTGTGATTGCTACATTCCTTATATTAATGGTGAATCCTTTGCAAGCGGTATTCTTTTTGATTATATTCTTTGTGTTACAGCAGATTGAGGGCAATCTTGTCTATCCTCACGTTGTAGGTGGCTCTGTAGGTTTGCCATCTATCTGGGTACTGGTTGCTGTTACCGTAGGTGGTAGTATGATGGGTATCGCCGGAATGTTAGTATTTATACCAGGTGCATCCGTATGTTATGCATTATTGCGACAGATAACCTATAATCGGTTAGAACAGCGGCCATACGCAAAAAAGGCATTGCAGATGGAGACAGAACAGCCGGAGGACACAGAGGAGTCTGAAGAGTAAGATTGTGGAACAATTAAAAATGTGATGCGAGAAAGGCATGGTAAAAAATGAAATTTGTAAAATGGTTGATGGCAGCAGCTGTAACGGTTACAACAGGAGTAGCAGTTCTTACAGCTGGGGCAACGGGGTTAGAACAGCAGATAGAGGATAAAAAGGATGAAATGGACTCCTTATCCGAGGAAGCTTCTAATATTGGAGAAACCATTGATGAATTGGAGGAAGAGAAAAACACATTAAAGACAGAAGGAGCAAAATTAGAGAGGGAACTGGACTCTATTCTGTCAGAATTACAAAATTTGAATGATGATATCAATATAAAATACGAAGAAATCGAAGAAACTGAGCAGGAATTATCTGAGGCAGAGGAAACGGAACAAGAGCAATATGAGATGATGAAGCTTCATATCAAGGCTATGTATGAAAATGGTGAAGTGAATTATTTAGAAATACTATTAAGCTCAAGTAGTGTGGCTGAACTATTAAACAAGGTAGATTATATTACCAGTCTGGCAGAATATGACAATGATATGCTTGATAGGTACCGTGTGGCAAAGGAAGCAGTGGCAACTGCCAAAGAAGAATTGGAGACGGAACTTAAGGATTTGCAGATAATGCAGGCATCTGTATCACAAAAACAGCAGAAAGTTGCAGAACTGGTAAAGGAGAATCAAAGCAGTATTGCTTCTTATGATACAAAAATAGCCCAGGCAGAAGAATTGGCGGCTGAGTACGAAGAAAAAATTTCTGAAAGGCAAAATGAGTTAGCAGCATTAGAGGAGCAGCAGGCAGAGGAAAAGCGAAAAGCAGAAGAAGCAAAGAAAGCAGAAGAACGGCGGAGGGAAGAGGAACAGAGAAAGAATGAGAACAAGCCGGCAACAACAAAAGCACCGGCTGCGACAGTTGCTCCTGCCACAACAGATACACCGGCAGCAACGGATACTCCTGCTACACCAGTTACTACAGATGCACCAGCTGCTACGGAGGAGCCAGCTTCTACAGAACCGCCAACCACCTCGTCTAAGGGTATTCCGGATATTGTGAATAGTTCTCCGGATTTGGCCCTGATAGCTGCCATTGTAGAATGTGAGGCAGGCAATGAACCGGAAGAAGGAAAGATAGCAGTAGCCAATGTAGTTCTCAATCGTGTGGCAAGCAGTCGTTATCCAAACAGCGTAGCAGAAGTCCTGTATCAGAAATATCAGTTTACGCCAGTAAGCAGTGGACGTTTCGTAATTGTGCTTTCTAGAGGTGCGAGCACAAGCTGTGTATCAGCGGCCCAGGCAGCTATGTCAGGAACCCAGGCGGTGGGCAGTGATATACTTCATTTCCGGTCTGCAACAAATGGATTATCAGGTACTGTTATTGGGAATCATGTATTTTATTAGAGCGTGTGCCCAGATTGTTTTCAGCAAGATGTGCGATCCACTTTGTGGGGGATTTGATATAAATTTAGTATGCGTAGTGAGCTATAGTGCTAAATTTATATTAAATTCTACCGCAAAGTGGGACGCACATCTTGCAGGAATGAATTTGGGGACACGCTCTCGTGTCATAATTGAATAAAGTTATGGAATTATTTCAAAATGTTACAAAATAATTCATATTACCCCATGATTACTACTTGCATAATAAAAAAGATTGTGATAAAATTAACATAGATAACGCAGAGACTGCGTTAATGTTAAGTTAGAAAACATTCAAAGAAAGTGGAGGAATAGTTAGAATGGCAAGAAAAGTAGTATTAGCAGGTGCATGTCGTACAGCAATCGGAACTATGGGTGGTTCTTTAAGCACAACACCAGCAGCAGATTTAGGTGCTATCGTTATTAAAGAAGCTTTAAATAGAGCAGGTGTTGCTCCAGAAGCTGTAGATCAGGTATACATGGGTTGTGTAATTCAGGCTGGTTTAGGACAGAACGTTGCCCGTCAGGCAACAATCAAAGCTGGTTTACCTATCGAAGTACCGGCTGTTACTATCAACGTAGTATGTGGTTCTGGTCTTAACTGTGTAAACATGGCTGCTCAGATGATCATGGCTGGCGAAGCTGATATCGTAGTAGCTGGTGGTATGGAGAACATGTCTATGGCTCCTTACGCATTAGACAAAGCTCGTTTCGGTTACAGAATGGGTAATGCTACAATGAAGGATACGATGGTAAATGATGCTCTTTGGGATGCATTCAACGATTACCACATGATCAAGACAGCAGATAACATCTGTGAAGAATGGGGACTTACAAGAGAAGAATTAGACGAGTTCGCATTAAAGAGCCAGCAGAAAGCAGAAGCTGCTCAGAAGAACGGTGCATTCGATGACGAAATCGTACCAGTAATGGTTAAGAAGAAAAAAGAAATGGTAGAGTTCAAGGTAGATGAGGGCCCACGTGCTGGTTCTACAATTGAAGGACTTGCTAAACTTCGTGCAATCAATCCAGACGGATTCGTTACAGCTGGTAATGCTTCCGGTATCAACGATGGTGCAGCTGCTATCGTAGTTATGAGCGAAGAAAAAGCGAAAGAATTAGGCGTTAAGCCAATGGCTACATGGGTAGCAGGTGCTCTTGCTGGTGTAAGACCAGAAGTTATGGGTATCGGACCAGTTGCTTCTACTCAGAAAGTAATGGCTAAGGCTGGAATGAAGATTGAAGATTTCGATATCATCGAAGCAAACGAAGCTTTTGCTGCACAGTCTATCGCAGTAGGTAAAGACTTAGGTATCGATGTTGACAAGCAGTTAAATCCAAACGGTGGTGCTATCGCATTAGGACATCCGGTAGGTGCTTCAGGATGCCGTATCTTAGTAACACTTCTTCATGAAATGCAGAAGGCAGATGCTAAGAAGGGTCTTGCTACATTATGTATCGGTGGCGGTATGGGCTGCTCTACAATCGTAGAACGTGACTAATTAACTTTAAGGAGAATGGGATTTCTTAAAGGAATCTCATTCCCCTTTCTTATGCCTAAATATTGGTAATCTATTTATATAACATTATATAACAATAGAAGGGAGAACTCATAATGGAATTCATTACTTATGAAGTAGAAGGTGCAGTTGGTACAATTACAATCAATCGTCCAAAGGCATTAAATGCATTAAACAGCCAGGTATTAGATGAATTAAACGAAACAATCGATGCAGTAGATTTAGATACGGTAAGATGTTTGATTTTAACAGGTGCCGGAGAGAAATCTTTTGTTGCCGGAGCTGATATCGGAGAAATGAGTAGCTTAACAAAGGCAGAAGGTGAAGCATTCGGTAAGAAGGGAAATGACGTTTTCCGTAAGTTAGAAACATTCCCAATCCCGGTAATTGCTGCAATCAACGGATTTGCATTAGGCGGTGGCTGTGAGATTTCCATGAGCTGTGATATCCGTATTTGTGCTGAAAATGCAGTGTTTGGTCAGCCGGAAGTTGGTCTTGGTATTACTCCGGGATTCGGCGGTACACAGAGACTTGCAAGAACAGTTGGCGTTGGTATGGCAAAAGAAATGATTTACGGCGGAAGAAATATTAAAGCTGACGAAGCTTACAGAATTGGTCTTGTAAATCACGTTTATCCGTTAGAGGAATTAATGCCAGCAGCTAAGAAGTTAGCATCAACAATTGCTGCCAATGCGCCTATCGCAGTACGTGCAAGCAAGAAAGCAATCAACGAGGGATTAGATGTTGACATGGATGCAGCTATCGTAATTGAAGAAAAGTTATTCGGAAGCTGTTTCGAGACAGAAGATCAGAAGGCTGGAATGGGTAACTTCCTTGAAAAAGATAAAGAAAAGAAGTTAAAAGTCGTTCCTTTCCAGAATAAGTAATAACAATGAGGACTGCTTACAGTCGTGAAAATAGGTGTTGCAAGCTCGCTTGACTAATGCTATTTTTGCGACTGGAAATTGGACGAATGTCCAATAGCGGGAAATGAATATTTCGAGCGGGCAGTACACTAGAATATATAACAATATAACAGTTTTAGGAGGTATAAAAATGAAAGTAGGTATTATTGGAGCAGGTACAATGGGTGCCGGCATTGCTCAGGCATTTGCTATGACAGATGGTTATGAAGTTTGTCTTTGTGATATCAAGACAGAGTTCGCAGAAGGCGGTAAGGCTAGAATCTTAAAGAACTTAAACTTCTTAGTAAGCAAAGAAAAGCTTACACAGGAAAAGGCTGATGAAATCGCTGGTAAGATTACAACAGGTTTAAAAGATATCTGTTCAGACTGTGACTTAGTAGTAGAAGTTGCTCCTGAAAAAATGTCAATCAAGAAAGATACATTTGCAGAATTAATGAAGATCTGTAAGCCAGATTGTATCTTCGCTTCTAACACATCTTCTCTTTCTTTAACAGAAATGGGACAGGGATTAGACAGACCATTAGTAGGTATGCATTTCTTTAACCCAGCTGACAGAATGAAGTTAGTAGAAGTTATCGCTGGTGAAAATACACCTGCAGAATTAGTAGAAAAGATTAAGACAATCTCTACAGAGATCGGAAAAACTCCAGTAGAAGTTAAGGAAGCTCCAGGTTTCGTTGTAAACAAGATTCTTATCCCAATGATCAACGAAGCAATCGGTATCTATGCTGATGGTATTGCAAGTGTAGAAGATATCGATACAGCTATGAAGTTAGGTGCTTCTCATCCAATGGGACCTTTAGCATTAGGTGATTTGGTAGGTCTTGATATCGTACTTGCTATCATGGAAGTATTACAGGCTGAAACAGGTGATCCTAAGTATCGTCCACATCCACTTCTTAAGAAGATGGTTCGTGCTGGTAAGCTTGGTAAGAAGACAGGTATTGGTTTCTACAACTACGCTAAATAAGCATTATTTTCATAAATTAGTTTTGGTAGATATGTAAGAGTGTCTGTCCGTATATGACGGACAGACACATATATATAATATAACATGGAGGAATTATAAGATGGATTTCGCATTAAGTAAGAAACACGAGATGGCAAGAAGTCTTTTTAAAGAATTTGCCGAAAATGAAGTAAAACCTCTTGCTCAGGAAGTGGATGAAACAGAACATTTCCCAACTGCTACAGTTGAAAAGATGGCAAAGAACGGTTTCCTTGGTATTCCGATTCCAAAGGAGTACGGCGGACAGGGTTGTGATCCTTTAACATACGCTATGTGTGTAGAAGAACTTTCTAAAGTATGTGGTACAACAGGTGTTATCGTATCTGCACATACATCTCTTTGCTGCGACCCAATTCAGACATATGGTACAGAAGAGCAGAAGCAGAAATACTTAGTTCCACTTGCTAAAGGTGAGAAATTAGGTGCTTTCGGTTTAACTGAGCCAGGTGCTGGTACAGATGCTCAGGGACAGCAGACAAAAGCTGTTTTAGATGGTGACGAATGGGTATTAAATGGTTCTAAGTGCTTTATCACTAACGGTAAAGAAGCTGATATCTACATTGTTATCGCTGTAACTGGTAAAGTTGAAAAACGCGGTAAGACAATGAAAGAAATCTCTGCTTTCATCGTAGAAAAGGGAACACCAGGATTTACATTCGGTACAAAGGAAAAGAAGATGGGTATTCGTGGTTCCGCTACATACGAATTAATCTTCACAGATTGTAGAATCCCTAAGGAAAACTTATTAGGACAGAAGGGTAAGGGCTTCAACATCGCTATGCACACATTAGATGGTGGACGTATCGGTATCGCTGCTCAGGCTCTTGGTCTTGCAGAAGGTGCATTAGAAACAACTATTGCATACGTTAAGGAAAGAAAACAGTTCGGTCGTGCAATCGGACAGTTCCAGAATACACAGTTCCAGTTAGCAGATATGGCTACTAAGGTAGAAGCTGCTAAGTTATTAGTTTACAAAGCTGCTGTGGCTAAAGCTACTCAGAAGAACTACAGCTTCGAAGCTGCTCAGGCTAAATTATATGCAGCAGAAGTTGCTATGGAAGTAACAACTAAGGCTGTTCAGTTACATGGTGGTTATGGTTATATCAGAGAATATGACGTTGAGCGTATGATGCGTGATGCTAAGATCACAGAAATCTACGAAGGTACTTCAGAAGTTCAGCGTATGGTTATTTCTGCTAATTTGTTAAAGTAAGAGGAGGTACTTATTGTGAAAATCGTAGTTTGTATAAAACAGGTGCCTGATACAAAGGGTGGCGTTAAGTTTAATCCAGACGGAACATTAGACAGAGGTGCAATGCTTACTATCATGAATCCAGATGATAAAGCAGGTTTAGAGGCAGCTCTTAGATTAAAAGATCAGTATGGTGCAGAAGTTACTGTACTTACTATGGGTCTTCCAAAGGCTGAAGAAGTTCTTCGCGAAGCAATTGCTATGGGTGCTGATAAAGGTATCTTAGTAACAGATAGAGTATTAGGTGGAGCTGATACATGGGCTACATCTACAACACTTGCAGGTGCTATCAGAAACTTAGAGTATGATTTAATCATCACAGGTCGTCAGGCTATCGATGGTGATACAGCTCAGGTTGGTCCTCAGATTTCTGAGCACTTAAACATTCCTGTAATCTCTTATGCACAGGATATCAAGGTGGAAGGCGATTCCGTAATCGTACAGCGTCAGTATGAAGACAGATATCATGTAGTTAAGGCACAGATGCCTTGCTTAGTTACTGCTCTTGCTGAATTAAATGAGCCTCGTTACATGACTCCAGGTGGAATCTTTGATGCATATGATGCAGAGATTACTGTATGGGGCAGAGCAGATCTTAAGGATGTAGATGATGCAAACTTAGGATTAAAGGGTTCTCCTACAAAGATTGCAAAAGCATCTGATAAGGTAAGAAAGGGTGCTGGTGAAAAGGTTACTCTTGATCCTACAGAAGCAGTTGAATATCTTGTTGGAAAATTCAAAGAGAAGCACGTAATTTAATTAGATTTAAGGAAAAGTGGTGAACAGAATGAATTTAGAAGAATATAAGGGCGTATATGTCTTTGCACAGCAGGTAGACAATCAGATAAGCGGTGTTGCTTTAGAGTTACTTGGTAAGGCAAAGGATCTTGCAAAAGATTTAAATACAGAAGTTACAGCAGTACTTTTAGGTTCCGATATCAAAGGTCTTGTTGATGAGTTAGCTGAGTACGGTGCTGATAAAGTTATCGTTGTTGACGATCCAGAATTAAAGGAATACAGAACAGAGCCTTATACACATGCTCTTGCATCTGTAATCAACGAATATAAACCAGAAATCGTTTTAGTAGGTGCTACAGCAATCGGACGTGACTTAGGTCCTCGTGTATCTGCAAGAGTTGCTACAGGTCTTACAGCAGACTGTACAGTACTTGAGATTGGCGATTTCCCAATCAATCCAGTACCAAACCAGAAACACAACCAGTTATTAATGACTCGTCCAGCATTCGGTGGTAACACAATCGCTACAATCGCTTGCCCAGATAACCGTCCTCAGATGGCTACTGTTCGTGCAGGTGTTATGCAGAAGATTGACCCAATCAAGGGTGCTAAGGCAGAAGTTATCGAATTCAACCCAGGATTTACTCCAGACAACAAGTATGTTGAAATCTTAGAAGTTGTTAAGTCTGTAACAGATACAGTAGATATCATGGATGCTAAAGTATTAGTATCTGGTGGTCGTGGAGTTGGAAGCAAAGAAAACTTCAAGTTATTAGAAGATTTAGCAGAAGTATTCGGCGGTACTGTAAGCTGCTCTCGTGCAGTAACAGATGCAGGCTGGTTACCAGTTGACAGACAGGTAGGTCAGACAGGTAAGACAGTTCGTCCTAACCTTTACTTTGCAATCGGTATTTCCGGTGCTATCCAGCACGTAGCTGGTATGGAAGAATCTGATATCATTGTTGCTATCAACAAAGATGAAGATGCTCCAATCTTTGATGTAGCTGACTACGGTTTAGTTGGTGACTTAAACAAGATTGTTCCAGCTTTAACAGAAGCTTTAAAGGCTGAAATGGCTGCAAAATAATTTTATAATGAAATGATAAGTATCCCTCCCATTGCAAATTTTGATTTGCGTGGGAGGGTATTTTTAATATATAAAAATGCGCGCTAGAGTGTGTCACCAGATTGCAGGAATGAATTTGGGGATACGCTCTAGTAAACCTTTCGAAAATAACTTATATTGAAGATGATGAATGGGAATACTACAATTTATAATGTGAAAATGAAAGAGTTAGAATAATGGTAACTATTCAGAACAGGACTGTGCTGAACTGCACAGTCCGTATGAAAACGTAGTGGCAGCAGGCCAAAATCCATCACCGTAGGTGATTCTGCATGGATTTTTGCCTGTTATGATTTAAAGTTTGTTAATATTGCGATATAATGTTGTAAACGGCAAAGATCGTTTATTATT
>JBGVIB010000029.1:0-2177 GCA_045122835.1 Lachnospiraceae bacterium | reverse complement strand
GAATCCGCATCCTTGACAGGTTTTCTTATTATGATGAAAAATCAATCAAGCCAGATAATGGTAAAGGTCTGGTATACTCTACCAGACCCTCATTAAATACCCTCAAACCAGCCCCTCACGAAGAACCCTCATTAACTCATACCAAAAATCAATGTTCCCCTCACGAAAGACCCTCATAAACTTTGGCAAACCCTCACGAAGTTTGATTATCCAAGGCTACCCAACTTAAAAGGGCAGCCTTTCTTTATGTTCTGAAAAATGAAGTGGATTTCAGTCCTCGCAAATAGTTGTGTGCAGTATGGTTTAATCTCTCAGCAAATAGCTCAAATCGCTCAAGCAATTAAGGAATGAATAAATATACATCAAATTCTCTGATAATACATATAGACACACTTTTCAGAAAAGGGAGTTTGAATATAAGAATGCCTCACGGGCCAACTGCCTTTGGCACGAATCCTCGCTGCAACATTTGGCTATTTATTGTTCATATTTGGCACGTTTTTGTCATTCTCCTCATATATAATATGACCATAACAAACAGAAAGGAGAACAAACAATGAAGAAAGCAATTATCGAACAAATTAATAAAATCATGGAGTTTTACGCTGGTTTCTATCGTTGTAATTATCGCGCATAGGAAACAACGTAACTAAAAACCATTCACGTGACAATTTCATATTTTAGAAACTGGCCAGTTCTCTTCTACTGGTCTTTTTTCTTTGTTATACAATTTGGCCACTTTCTATTAATTCCACTATATCAATACTTTTACATTTTGTAAACATTAATTTCCCCGGTATCGTATTATTATTTCTTTCGCTGCTGATCTAAAAGATTTTTCAAAGCCTCCTCGCCTATACTAACCCATGCATCTTCTTCCTCTGCATTTAATCCGAGGTATTGCGCTAAAGTTCGCTCGTCATCACTCATTCCCCACTGATAAGAGTATTCGTCAATTTCTTCAAATTCAATTTCACCTGCAAGGTAACGTTCTTTATATGTTTCCATTTTTACTTCTCCCATTCTTAATGTATTTCTCATTCAGTTCGCCAAATTTAGATTCAACAGAAAAACTTCAAAGTTATATACTTATTTAAACATTTATCCCTCTACAGTATCTAATAATACAGCTCTGCATGGCGATCCATCTGCACCGTACAAATTCAGCGGTGCAGCACTTAAAAAATAAACACCTTCTGAAACCCCTGACAAGCGAATCCCTTCAAGTAAAATAATATTCGCCCCCAAAAGCATTTGATGAACAGCCATTGGCGCATCTTCCGGTCCAACAGTCTGAGATTCATTTCCCAGAAGTAAAATTCCTGAGGAAGCAAATACTTTCGCAGCTTCCAGGGAAACTTCCGCAGGTCCCTTGATCAAAATTCTCTTTGCTGCTTCCGGATTTTGTACTTGCGCTTTTTCAATTATTTCTGCAGCATCTTTACCGAATACAATCCCATGGTGTTCTGCCACATAAGCCATACCAACAAAAGCCTCTAAACATATGGCATCCACTGACTTCCCATCCTTAATAAAATGAAACGGCGCATCTATATGCGTGCCGTTGTGAGCACACATACTGAATGCCGTCAGATTGCACACTTCCCCTTTTTCCATCGAACTAAGCACATTTCTTTCCGGTGCCGGATCGCCGGGATATACCTGACAGCCAAAAACTTCTTGGGAAATATCATAAATTTTCATAGTTTCTCTCCTCCAAATTGGAACTTCATATTTTTTATTCCAAATCCTGTTTCACTTTAATTCTATCCTGTCTTTGCAAATACAACAACAAAATATTTTCTTAATGATTGCGTAAATTTACTGTCGGAAAAACATAGGCAGAATGCACCTGTGATGTGTTTAAGATCTGTTCTGCTTATACTGTATTCTGTTTTGTCATTTTTTACAAGCCATAAATATGATTTTTAAAGTTGGCTATCTTTTTAATCTGCGGATATGGAATGCTGTAAATCGGCATATTTGCCATGTTTCCCAATGTTCGTCTTCTCTTTCCTTCTTCTCGCAGCATTGTTTCACAACTATAAATAACTTCTTCACATCCAACAGCCTTCGGCAGCTTTTCTTTCTGATAGCGCACTAATTCAAGCATATCTCCACCGTTGTAGTAATACGCTCTTAATTCAGCCATTTTTGACATTCCCTGGATACTCCAT
>JBGVIB010000028.1:0-6022 GCA_045122835.1 Lachnospiraceae bacterium | reverse complement strand
TCCTATTTCTTGTTCACAGAGGGCAGCTTGCAAGGCAAACGAAAAAGTCATATGAAAAAGTACTTGATAAGTCTGTTTCTATGGGACTCCTTGGGGCAGGCTATCGTGAATATGATGCCGATTATGTGTTTGCCACAGTACAAACTTTAAACCGTGAAGAACATCTATTAAAATATAATCCAGAGGAATTTGACTGTATTATTTTAGATGATGAGCGCGTTATAATAGGGACAAGTTAGAAGTAACCCAGTAAAATTGCAAATGTCAATATAAAAATGTAGTTTTTTTATCATATAAGCATGTAGGAAAACCTACATGCTTATATGATATTTTTAGTTATCCTCAGTCATATATTGCATCTCAGACATATAGTATATCTGCCCCAACGGATCTTCCATGGATTGAGGATGAAACCAGTGAGTATTATCTGCCAATGGAGGAGCGGAAAGCAGATATTCTATTTGAAGGAAATAGTACAGGCGGAGTTGTATCCAATATTGTGGTAACCGATCCGGACAATGATTACAGGAAAAATATAACTCTTACATTTAAGGATAATAAGTTTGCGAAGTTTGTTGTAAATGCCATTGGCATTAAGGACTTTTACTTTACCCCGGATCAGTTGACCACATCAGATATGGCATGGTCGGCAAGGGGATGCAAGTACGCTTCCACAGTAATCAGCCGTCCGGTGGATAATCCAATACCGGGAGGATTGTATTACAAAGAAGGAGATTTGGTAGCTGACTCTTTGGATGTGATAACCAGACTGTTTGGACCTAAGTATTACAGTGAGATATTTACAGATATGAAGAATCCAAACGGAAGCATTAAGAAGGAACAGGATATTTATTGTACCAAAGAGGGTGTATTCCCGGTAAATGGCGAATTCCTGAACTGTGATGCAGATGCTTATTTCACAGCAAATACAGAATATAGTGTGGGAACATTTATCTACACAGAAGATAATCTGTATTATGTAACTACTACAGGAACATCAGGGGAAACAGCACCTACTCATGAAGAAGGAATTGTAGAAAATGGTACAGTCCAGCTGTTATGGGTAGCACCAATTGCAAGATACGAAATGAGAGATAAAGTAACTGAATAAACACATGTAAAGAGTCGTCTTTTTAATAAGGCGGCTCTTTTTCTATGGGTTTTCTATAATTATGAAGATATTGGGCAGTTACAAAAATTTAGATTTCTTTTTTTAATGATTAGAATAAATTGTAGAAAAAACACAATTAGAATTGTGAAATATTACGAAAAATAATAAAAATAATTGTAAATAATTTGCGGATGTAATATTATAAATGTAATTATTCGGCAGAATTACTAAATAAATGTATGCTATAGGAATGAATCACGAATCACACCTCATGTTAGTCAGGTTTACTATAGATGTAACGTAACTATTCAATTATTCAATACAGGACAGTGCATTTACTGTACGGCCCGTGAGAAAACCTGGTGGGGACAAAGCAAAAATCCATCACTATAGGTGATTTTCCATGGATTTTTGCCTGTAACTGTAAAGGTACTGAAAATTTACGAGGTAAATATGTATCTACAACAAATAAAACATTTATAAGGAGGAAATGCAATGAAAACGAAAAGACTATTTGCAGCGTTACTATGTCTGGTGCTGGTGATTACATCCATAATCACACAATCAGTCACCACCTATGCAGCAACCGGCAGTGTGAAATCCATCACACTGAATGTACAATCAAAACTCACTATGTACATAGGCAGCAGCAAAACAATTAAAGTAACAGGTGTAACCCCAAAAGGAAGTTCTACCAAGGTGCTTTATGAAAGCAGTGCACCGGATGTGGTAAAAGTAACCTCCAAAGGAACTATGAAAGCCCTGAAGGCAGGAAGTGCCATAGTTACCGTAACCTCATCTGCCAATAAAAATGTAAGCAAAAAGATAAAGGTTACTGTAAAAAATCTTGTAAAGAACAGTACAGAGAACAAGGTAGTGATACCTTTAGATACGAAAAAGACGTTAAAACTGTCACCGATAGTGAAAGCGTCCAATCTCAGCTTTCGTTCCGGTAAGAAAAGTGTGGCAACTGTGGACAGCAAGGGTGTGGTCACAGGAAAAAAAGCCGGAACTGCCAAGATAACAGTGAAAGGTGTGAGTGGAGCTTCAAAAGGGGCAAAGCAGGTAATTACGGTATATGTGGCAAAAAAATCTGTAAAAAGTGTATCTTCGAATGTAAGCAAGAAGACATTGCAGGTAAATAAGTCCTTCCGGTTAAAGACAACAGTAAATCCCACATCAGCGGCAAATGTGGTAACTTATAAATCCAGCAAATCCAGTGTGGCAACGGTGAATGCCAATGGAAAGGTCACAGCGAAAAAAGCCGGAACCGCCAGAATAACAGCCACTACAGTTGATGGCAAGAAAAAAGCGGTATGTGTGGTAGTTGTTCAAAAAACAACCAACCTTACAGAAACAGTTACCCCAACAAAGACGGTGACCCCAACCGAGACGGCCGCTCCGACAGATACTGCAAACCCTACAGACTCAGTGAAGCCAACAGAAGCAGCAGAACCCACAGAGCCAGTAAAAGCGACGGAAGCAGCAAAACCCACAGAGTCAGTGAAGCCAACGGAAGCAGCAGAGCCTACAGAGGCAGTGAAGCCGACGGAAGCAACAGAACCCACAGAGACAGCCGCTCCGACAGACACTGCAAAACCCACAGAGACAGTGAAACCCACAGAAACGGTAGTTCCAATAACAAAACCAACAGAGGCAGTGACCCCAACAGAAGCAGCAAAACCAACAGAATCCGTAGCGGCAGAGATTGATGATGTGGGAGCATTTACAAAGGTTCCTTATATATCCACATATTATTTCAATCCAATGCCTACCACAGAGGAGGATATCAATATTCCTATATATGTGACGGATTCGGAACAGACAGAATATATTGACTTAGATGATTCTAAGAGATTCGATGTACTGTATGAGGTGGATGGAGTAGAGCATTATCTGAACAATGTGAAGGCAGGGGACATGACCATTCCAATTGGCAGACTTTCCGCAGGAGCACACTATTTTGCCATTCAGTCCATTGATAAGCAGACAGGATTAAAGTCACATAAGGTATACAATGATCTGACAGTGCTCACACCGGAGGAAAGCATCATATCTCCGGAAGAGACCTATACAGTCACAGAGGAAGATTTGACAACTTATCAGATTAACAAAAATGACAGTACCGATGAAAATGATCTTGAAACAACCAGAGATGGACTGACACAATTGTTTAAAGACCTGTCTGAAAAGGGATATCAGAAATGTATTCTTCCAATGGGAACCTACCGGATCAATGGAGAAAATAAAAGATATGGATGTATCATGATTCCATCTAATTTTACAGTTGATATGAACGGAAGTACATTCAAGTTAAATACTGTTTTAAGTAATGATGTGGGCTGCAGTATTGTATCAATGGATGATGCAGAAAATGCCCACCTGACAAATGGAACTCTGGAAGGTGACAGATTTGAAAGAAAGGAATTGGGACTGGAGACAGGATATAATGGTGAACCAATCAATACATTTTTGTTCAGAGGATGCAAGAACTGTTCCATTACGAATCTGACTATCAAGAACACAACGGGGCATACGGTAGGAACTCAGTATGTATGGGGACCTGGAACAAAGATTAGTGAGTATACAAAGACGAAAATCGTAAATGGAGAAGAGATAGCCAGTGATGATTGCAGCACCAGTAATATGATTGATTTGACAAAAATGAAAGCCTGGTCTGATTATGTCAGCGTTGGTCAGGCAGAGGGATATCGTGGTATAAAAGGCAAATCTGGTGTAATTTATGTACATTTTTATGATGAGAACCAGAATTATCTTGAGACAGTAACAGGATATCAGTTCCGTAAAATCAGAATACCAGAGCAGGCAAAATATGGCAGGGTAACTATGCTGGGCACACTTACCGTAGAAGATAATGTGTCATTCCACTGCAAACATCTTGGAGATTATCTTGAGATCAGTGATATTGACTTTATTGACACAAGAACAACTGCGTTGGCACCAAGTGCATGTAATAATCTGTTGATAGAGAACTGTACTTACACCCGGGCAGGAAATTCCATTACTCCTTGTGCAGTAGATTTTGAGGATGGATGGCAGGAATGTCAGGATGTATATTACCGGAATAACAAGGTGCTGGAAACTTCCGGTACAGCTACCGTTATTGATAACACAGGATTTAATCATGTGTATGAAGGAATCGAAGGACATCATATGGTTCTTAGAAGAGGTGTGTTAGGCGGAGTTATTCGCAATGTTCAGGATGAGGCAGGTACAATCAGATGGGCAGTGGGAAATACTGTTGTATGTAAATACTCCAGAATTTATGATGTGAAATCCGGTAACATATGTATTTCACACAGCACCACTGAAAGCGGTACATTTGAAGAAGTTAAAGTGCGAAACTGTGAGATAGTTGGAGCAGGTTTGAATTCGTCCATAGACATAGTGACTTATGAGGATTGTGTATTTACAAAGCTTAGCGGAGTAAATTATGTATTGAAAAACTGTGTTGCACAGCCACAGCCATATTGGGGCGAAAATACTTACTGTTATAATTGTGAATTTAAAAATTTAGAGACACCTGGTGGAGAAATCAGTTTTTCATTCAACAAGTTTGATGCGGAGAGAGTTTTTGAAAATTGTAAATTTACAGGAAAGACAGTGTTGAAACACCACAATTATTTTAATTCAGGAACATTTAAGGGATGTGAATTCGAGGATCTTAGTATTAATATCGGTTTAGGAGCCAAGGAAACCTGTATAGGAATTGATTTTGTTGATTGCACCATCCAGTCAACAGCAGATAATTTTATCTACCTTGGACCGTATGCATATTCCAGGGGATATGTGGATGTAAACTTTAATAATTGTAATATTACCCATACAGGTGAGAACTTGATCTATTCTATGGGCAAGGCAACTGAGGAGAGCATCATAGAGTTTGATAATTGTACTATCAATAAGGATTCTGGAAAACTTGTTACAGGATATGGCAGCCTTGCAGCGGTAACAGAAGCATCTCTTGATGTAATATTTAAAGGAGGCAGTGTAAAGCAGGACCTTGACACATCATGGTGTGCGGAAACAGATGGAATCCGTATCAAGTACCAATAAAACAGAAGTATTCTATTAGGAAGATGGTTTGTATTTTAAAAGATAAGTGAAAAAAAGCATAGATATATCTTGAAAGAAAAGAGGTACGAAACAGAAAATGAAAAAGTTATTAAGTGAACATTGGAAAAGGCGATTTCTTGTATTATTTCTTTTGACAACAGTCTGTTTTTTACAGCCGGTAATGCAGAGCTTCGGGGCAGAAAGAGTGGGCGACGACATTGGCGTGTCCGTCACTCTGTCCAATCCGATACATCATTGTACAGGTGAAAGTGGAGGAAGTGATTATACTGAATGGAGTTATGTTTATTTTGGTAGCTATCCCCAGTCAGAAGTAACGGATACAGATACTATTTCTGCTATTGATGCAGCTCTTTTGGCTTTGGGACAGACTAAGGGTGATGTGGAGGTAGATGGTACCTGCTACAGGAAAGTTGATAAGAGTGATGCAAATCAAACAATTAATTTTGGGGACAGTGAATACCGTTATTTCAAATGAGAGCCGATTAAATGGAAAGTATTGTCCAGTGATGAAAGTAAAATATTTCTTTTGGCAGATCAGGCGCTGGATTGTAATGAATTCAATGAGACTTATAAAACTGTAACATGGGAAAACAGTACCATACGCAGCTGGTTAAACGGATATGGAAGTGAAAGCAATGGAGATGGTATTGATTACACTACAGATAGTTTCTATGAGATAGCTTTTACTGCATCTGAAAGGAAAGCAATTCTTACAACGCCTGTGATAAACGAGGATAATCCTGTTTATCATACTGCTGGAGGAAATGATACCTCAGATAAGCTGTTTTTTCTGTCTTTGAGAGAAGCGGTAAA
>JBGVIB010000027.1:0-14418 GCA_045122835.1 Lachnospiraceae bacterium | reverse complement strand
TTCCGCTAACTTAATATGAGCAGCATTTGGCTTCGCACCTAAACACAGCATTTTATCTTTATAAAAACGGTAAAATTCCTCTCTTTTCCGCATATAAAAGGTATGACTTAAAATCTGTTCCGGTGGGTATTCATATTTCTGATGATATAAACCGTCCACACTTCGAAAATCCGGTATGCCGCTTTCTGTTGATACTCCTGCCCCACCAAAGAATACTATATTTTTGCTGTCATCTATCATTTCCTGCAATTGCTTAATTTTCGTCATATACACTTCCCCCTGTAAACAATATATGGATATATATGTAAACAAAGCGTGCAAGCACACCCTCGCGAACTTAACTTACCTATGTGCTTACACGCTTTGCCGCGCCGAATTTGGCACACAGTGCACCTTCCTTTCAAATTCGTACGCATCACTTTTTTTATATACTAGAGCGTGCCCCCAAATTCATTCCTGCAATCTGGGGATACGCTCTAGGAAATTTGGGGCATTACATTCTATAATAAACCGTTGTAATTTCCTAGTATATAAAAAACCAGTACATTATCTGTACTGGTTATAATTGCGGGGGCAGGATTTGAACCTACGACCTTCGGGTTATGAGCCCGACGAGCTTCCAGACTGCTCCACCCCGCGTTATCAAATATAAGATGTATTTGTATCATATACCCATTTCACTATTTTGTCAAGGTTTTTTACTTGACGAATTATTCTATTTTTTGACAATGCATAATAATATTCATCCCCGAATTCTCACATGGACGCTTCGATATCGCACTCTCTCCAAATGGGCAATCAAGAAGCCTCCTTATTTCTAAGCAGACTTCCTCCAATCCAGAACAGTAACATCTCCACCACCACAATTACAATCAACATAATTCCAAAATGCAAAAAAAACTCATCTGGAAGCATCAATATAATCGGGTCTGTCTCATAATCAAAGAACCAGTAATCATTCCGGAACATAAGCTTATGAAAAAATACAAAAAATCCATCCCAGTCAATTGCCATATATCCCACTACAAGCACAACCAGCGTAGCCAGTGCCATATCTGCATAGCGCATCCAGCCAAAGAGATTCCATTTTCGGGAAAGTATAAATCCTATTATCAGTAATGGTAATGAAACCATCAACCCATACTGAAAAAATAATAAAATATGCTTCACCTCTTCAAAATGAATCTCCGCCGGCTCCGACATTGGAAGCGTTGGAAATTGTAATTTATCAGGGCCAAAAAAAGTATTATAATCAATTAACACATCATAATTTTCACGAATTTCCTCTTCGTTATATCCAGAGTGGCTTTCTATATCAAGACTTTTGATATCATGATAATACAGTGGTCGGAAATACAGAACAACCGTTACTGCAAAGGACAAGATAAACAAAATACCTACTATTGTCATAATCACATTAAACCACATTTTATTTTTCATGATTTCCTCCATAACAACTTATCAACGAATACCCTATTCTTCCGATTGCACTACGTTACAAATAGCTGCTACAATGCCAAAAATAATACCTGCAATCGGCCAGACAATCCATGTGAAGCCCCAGTCCATCGTAACCAGACTCCATCCTAAATAAATGGCTGTAACCGCAGTCCAGTAAATACTTCCTATTTTATCAATTATCTGTGCACCTTTCTTGTTTGATTTTGTGTAATCCCCTTCCTGACAAAGTACCTTTATACAATTTATTTTATAATTACCATAAATAATAAACACAACTCCAATTCCTATAATAACAAACATTGCAATTAAGGCGTATATAAGCAAGATGCCATCATCCATAAAACCACCTATTACTATAAGTGGAACAACAGATAAGATACATAATACTACTCCAACTGTAGTCATCATTGCAGTTGCAGGCCTGTTTTCCTCCTCAATTTGATGGAGCCATTTTTCTAATGAATGATCAATATAAAATGTTTCTTTTTCCAGGTACTCAAATTTCTCCATTTTCATACCATTGTAAATAAAAATACCAACTGCAATGGCAATCAGAACAAATAACGGAACCAGTCCTACACAAATGACTCCTGCATCAGTGAGATAGTTCCCATACTCCTGCAAACCGCCTGCTAAAATCAGTAACGTTGGTGATAAAATACAGAGCAACACACCCAATGCCAGTCTCTTTGAAAAAATAGCAGACATTCTTATATATTCCTCTGCCTCTTCTCTTGAAACATGTCTTCCAGCCGCTTCTTTACTTCCACTTTCATTAGACAGCACCTGTTCTATCCCCAGTTCTGTTGCCAACTCATCCAGATTGCCAAATTCAGAAATTACAATACCAACCGCTTCATTTTCCTTTCTTCCCTCTGCAATCAACTCATTATATTTATCTTCCATCATGGAAGCTAATTCTTGTTTTGCACGTTTTACTTCATTTGTATTAGGAAGATTCAAAAACATATTATCTAAGTAATTCAATATTATATTCATATACATATCCTTTCTTTTCCTGTATCTTTTCCACATTACTCTGTTGTTTTGGTGAACTTATCCACAACCTCTTTCACAAGCTGCCATTCCTTACATTTTTCTTCATAAAAGCAACGTCCGGCAACTGTAATACGGTAGTAGGTTCTCCGCTTTCCATTTGTCTCGTCCCCATAAAAGGATTCGATATAACCGGCTTTCTCCAATCTGGTAAACGCAGAATACGACGTAGTCTCCTTTATAATATATTTTTCATCTGATATTGTCCGTATCTGCTTAGAGATTTCATAGCCATATGAATCTTTTTGCAGAAGCAAGTATAAAATAATAATATCATTATAGCCGCGTATTACGTCACTACTTATCAAAATTACCACCTCCCACTCTAATTCATCATCCCATACGACTGTCGTACTACTTCTGTCGTAGTAATAATATCATAATTACTACGACAGGTCAAGTAATTCTTAACTTTTTCTCATTCGTATAACTAAACTTTCAAATTCATTCTATCTGCAACCTTGTTGATATGGCTTTCCGTAATTCCAAATTGTCCATAGATTTTTTTCTGTTTTGCCGTAAAACAATAATTTGAAAATGCTGCATAGTACTGGATCTCCAACCCGAACTGCATCCAAAAAACGCGGTGACTCTTCATCCATTCCACCTAGTAAAGAAAAGCAAAAAAATGGAGGTATCCAGTTTCCCAGAACCTCCATTGTCTTATTTCAAATCTCGCTTCTAATCCCAGAGTTTTTCATAGATCGCAACAACATCTTCCTTCGTCACATCCTTTATGGTGTTAGCAGGGCTTCCACTTGCAATGGCATCTGTTGCCATTTTATCTATTACCTCTACAAAATCTTTCTTTTCAATGCCATACTGGGCTAAAGTTGGTATCTCAATTTCCTTACACAAAGCTACCAATGCTTTCAAAAATGCCTTCGCAGCAATTTCATCAGACACATCATCTCCAACTGCACCAATTGTTCTTGCAATAGTTGCAAATTTTTCATAACAACCATCTAATGCAAAGGTCAAACATTCCTTAATTAACATGGCATTGGAGATTCCATGTGGCACATGAAACATCGCACCGATTGGTCGGCTCATCCCATGCACCAGAGTAACAGAAGCATTGTTGATACAAACACCAGCTTCATATGCTGCCATCGCCATTTCTTCTCTTGCTTTTTTATCACTGCCGTCTTTCCACGCGGCAGGAAGATACTTGAAAATTCTTTTAATAGCAGATAAAGCAAACATATCTGTTATTTCATTGGATTTTCTCGAAGTATAAGATTCTACTGCATGGGTCAGCGCATCCATTCCGGTCGCTGCTGTAATCCCCTTTGGAGCTGTCAAGGCAAATGCCGGATCGATAATAGCTACATCAGGTAATAACTTTTCTCCTTTTAGAAGCATTTTTATATTCTTTTTCGTATCAGTAATTACCGTGAATTTTGTAGTCTCAGAACCGGTTCCCGCTGTGGTTGGAATTAAAAGCATGGGTGGAAATTTACCTTCAATCTCCTTTCCCATTAAGTCTCCAATATTGCATTTTAATGTGGCAACAACTGCAATGGCTTTGACTGAATCCAATGGACTCCCCCCACCAATTCCTATTAAGAAATCACAGCCTGATGCTTCATATGCACTTACTCCTTCGGCTATCATCACATCAGTAGGTTCCCCCGTAATGTCATTGAATATCTCATAGTCAATGTTCCATTTTTTTAAATAGTCCATAAGAATTTCAACAGTTCCTGTCTTAGTTACAATTTTTCCTGTAACAATCAATGCCTTTTTTCCAAGACTCTTAACAGCATTTTCTGCCAGAACCAACGCATTTTCACCTATAAATGTTCTTCCCGGTACGGTAAACTGATATGCCATGTCAACACTCCTTATCTTAAATTATTATTAGGCATTTGCGAAAGTGTAGACCATCCGCAAATTGTCAGAATTGTTTGTGACTATTCAGAATATGACTGCGTTGGACTGTACAGTCCGTATCAAGATGTAACGGTTGCATTTTTCATATGAATGGAATTCAAAGGTTAAAATGCTAACTCATGAGGCTTCTGAATAGTCACAATATTTTTTTATAAAAATTCTTTGTCCACAATAGTAAGAACTTCATCTACCTTTACCATTTCTTCTTCTAACTGCTCCTTTGTGATAATCAGTGGTGGTGCAATCAGAATCATATTTTCATGAGAATAAGTCATAAACTTACGCTCTTTCAATATGCCGATAATCTTGCCCATAATACCTTCCGGATCTTTTCCATAAGGCACTAATGCTTCCTTTGTAGTTTTATCCTTCACCAACTCAATAGCAGAAAATAATCCGATGTAACGCACATCACCAACACAAGCATGAGAAGCCTTCAGTTCTTCTAACTTTTCTCCTAATACCTTACCAACCGTTTTTACATTATCTAAAATGTTAGCTTCTTCATAGTAATTTACACAGGCAACACCTGCTGCACACGCCAGTGGGTGACCACTGTAGGTAAGACCACAGGAAAGAACATTGTCATCAAAATATTCTGCAATTTTCTTGCTGACTACAACGCCCCCCAGTGGAACATAACCACAGGTAACACCTTTTGCGAAGGTAACAATATCAGGCTTTATATCAAAATTCATAAAGGCAAACATTTCTCCTGTTCTACCCCATCCTGCCATTACTTCATCACAAATCATTAAGATATCATATTTGTCACAAAGTGCTCTCACACCCGGCAGATATCCCCTTGGAGGAATGATAACACCATTAGAACCGGTAATGGTCTCCATTACAATAGCGGCAATCTGGTTTGGACCTTCATACTGAATCTGTTCTTCTAATTTTGTAAGATAATACTTGGTTGCTGCCTCCTCAGATTCAAATGGAACAACTTCTCTGTAAATATATGGGTCGAAAAATTTTACAAATCCAGGAATTCCAGGCTCTAATGTATATCTTCTTGGCTCACCTGTCAGGTTACCTGCACCAAAACTGGAACCATGATAACTTCTATAACGGCTGAATACTTTATTTTTTCCAGTAAACATTCTCGCAATCTTTACAGCATTTTCATTGGCATCTGCTCCGGCATTGGTGAAAAATACCTTCCCCATGTTATCCGGCATAATGTCAATGATTTTTTTAGCTAATTTTGCTCTGGATTCTGCACCAAAAGAAGGCCCCACAAAACAATACTGATCCACCTGCTCCTTAATCGCATCTCCAATGGCTTTATTGCCAAATCCAACATTCATATTGACAAGCTGTGACGACATATCGGTATAACGATTACCGTCATAGTCCCAATAATAAATTCCCTCAGCCCTTTCCACACAAATTGGATTCAGATTTTTCTGCTTACTCCAGGACTGTAAGTTGTACTTCTTTAATGTGCTCCTGATTTCTTCGCCTGTCATAATCAATTCCTCCTTGATTTTAAAAATTCATGCAATCGGGAAATCTCTTCCCTGCCTTCTAACTAATTGATTTTGTAGTCACTATTAATCAGAAAGATTAAATTTCTGTCTCACTGCTTTTCCAATTAATTCCACCGTCCCATCAATTCCATAAAATCCCACATCGATCATCAGATGTTTTCCATCTCTTGCCCCACGGTTCTTACCGGTTACATATTTGTAATAGTTATGCCGCTGTCTGTCGATTTTCTTTATCATTTTTTCTGCAGATTTTACATCCAGACCATACTCCGTAGAAATATGCTGAATACGATATTCTAATGGTGCATACAGGAAAATATTAATACAGTTATTGTATTCTCTTAAAATATAATCTGCACATCGTCCAAACAATACACAGGACTCCTTATTGGCAGCCTCACGTATAACCTCTGCCTGTGCAGTGATTGCCTTTTCCGAGTAGAACGTAGTGGAAGAACCATAGGAAAATTCTTTCATAAATCTTCCTGCCTTCTCATCCGATTCTTTTATCAGATCCACATGCACACCGGCTTTTCTGGCAGTTTCATCAATCAACGCCTTGTCATACAGAGTGATGCCCATATCAGATGCTACCTTACGGGCAATTTCTCTTGCACCACAACCAAATTCTCTACTTATTGTAATTGCATACTTCATATAGCAAATACCTCCTTTTATCTCCTGCTCCTGTTGCAGATTTTTTCTATGTACTTCACAAGAATAGAAAGTGGAATACAAATAATCAAATATACACCAGCTAAAATTGTATAGGATTCAATAGTCAAAAATGTCTGTGATGTATACGCTTTCGTTGTCATTAGGAATTCCTGTGCTGTGATGTAAGCCATTAGTGAAGTATCCTTAACCATCATTACAAGATAGTTACCAAATACCGGAACAGAATTCTTGAATGCCTGTGGTATTACAATTCGGAACATAGCCTGACGTTTCGATAACCCCAATGCCAAAGCTGCTTCTGTCTGTCCCTGATCAATCGCAAGAATTGCGGAACGGATAACTTCGGAAATATAGGTTCCGTAATTAATAGACATACCGATAATACCCGCTGTTAATGCCGTCATAGTAACATCAATTTCCTGTCCGAAAAGAGCAAATATGACTTCAATCAATAACGGCACAACATAATACACATACACTAACTGTACCAACAATGGTGTTCCGCGAATAATTTCCTGAAATACAACCACAACTTTATTCAGTATTTTATTTTTTGACACTCTTGCTAATGCCAGTAAAAATCCAATTACAATTGCGAGAAGAAAACCAACTATCGTTACTGTTATAACAATTGAAAATGCATCTCCGAAAAGCTTTGGAAGCAACTCACGAAAGGCTCTTCCAAAATCTAAATTCTTTAAAACCTCCATAGTGCCACCTCCTAATTATTCAGCACTCTTGATAAGAATGCTTTCGTACGTTCATTCTTTGGATTGGAGAACATTTCTGTTGGACTGCTTTCTTCAATAACATATCCTCCATCCATGAAAATGGCTCTATCTGCTACGTCTCTGGCAAATCCCATTTCGTGAGTCACGACTGCCATTGTCATACCTTCATTTGCCAAATCACGCATAACATTTAATACATCTCCAACTAACTCTGGGTCCAAAGCAGATGTGGGTTCATCAAACAACATCATTTTGGGTTCCATGGCAAGAGCTCTCGCTATCGCGACACGCTGCTGCTGACCACCGGACAAAGTGTCCGGATATACATTTGCCTTACTGTCCATACCAACTTTTCTCAGCAACTCCATACCACGCTCTCTTGCCTGCTCTTTTTTCTCCTTCTTAATTAGACAAGGAGCAAATGTTACATTATCTAATACCGTCATAAATGGGAAAAGATTAAATCTCTGAAAACACATTCCCACAGACTGTCTGTATTTTTTTACATCAAATTTTTTATCTAAAATATTGGTACCATCAAAAATAATTTCACCGGCAGTTGGTGTTTCTAACAGATTCAGGCATCGTAACAAGGTACTCTTTCCTGAACCGGAAGGTCCTATTAATACTAATACCTCACCTTCTTCGATGCTGAGATTAATATCACGCAATACCTTCAATTCACCAAAATTTTTCTGTAATCCTTGTATTTCTAATAGAGACATAGCGCATACCTCCTACTCAGTCGGTTCATATATTCTTTCTTCATTTGTAATCATGTGAAGATTTGGATCTAATCCACAATCCTTAAATGCCTGTTCAAGGAAACCATCATTTCTCATTTCTACGATTACTTTGTTGATTTCTGCCATAAAATCCTCATTTCCCTTCGCTACAGATGGGGCGATATGTCCAATTGTATCATCTGTATCCTGGAAGTTTTCACATATCTTTAAGCCTTCTACTGTCTCTGGAGATTTTGCAAACACATCCTCTACAACAGTAGAATCTGTTAAGAATGCATCAACTTTTCCGTATTGAATGGCAATCATAGATTCTGTCTGGTCACCAGTCGCAACCGCTTCTTTAATCTTACCTTCTTCTGCCCATTCTTCTACAACACCCTGCCAGATGGTTCCTGTTGTATATCCTACAGTGGTAGTAGCTGGATCAAAATCTTCATCTCCATTGATTCCACTATCATCTGCTACTACAAGAGCACCTCCCTGTGTATACCACACTTCGCCATAGCATATCTGCTTTGCTCTCTCTGCTTTAATGTACATACCATCTGCAATCATATCAATGTTTCCGGAATTCAGATTTAAGATTAATTCTGAAAAAGGAATCAGCTTCATTTCTACCTTTTCAATTCCTAACCTCTTTGCTGCTTCCTTAATGATAACAGCATCAATACCATCAAACTCGCCTGTTTCTTCATCGATATATGCAAAAATATCACCGGAAGAACCAACTACTAATGTTCCTTTTTCTCGAATTTCCCTTAATTTATCACTGACTTCTTCTGATGAACTGTCTGTAGTTACTTCTGATGTAGTATTTTCTGTTACTTTTGCACCTGCCTCAGTTGAAGATGAACTTCCTCCACATGCTGTCATTACAAATCCAAGTGTCAATGCCATAGCGAATGATGTTAATTTTCTTAATCTCATAATAATCTCCTGCCTTTCCAAAAAATAAAACCTGCATTCTTCCCATTATCGTTCTATTTTTTTAATAAAAAAAGAGACAGTCTACTCCTAGGAGACTGCCCCTTTGCAATCAGTTACTTTTGCAAAATGTTGCGCAACATTTTGATAGTCGTCATTATAATATCTGATTTTTTGTTTGTCAACTACTTTTTTTAAATTCTTGTCAGACAACTCACTTCTATTGTTTCTCATTTAGAATCATATCTCCAATGAAAAAGCTCAGTAAAATCATAAACTTTGCCTGTTCATCTTCTAACCATTCTGGAATTATTTCTTTTAACTTTTTCATACGGTAATTAACTGTATTTCGATGGAGATAACTCCGCTCTGCCATCTTTTGAATACTTCCATTGCACTCAATACAATTTCTCAAGGTTTCTAAATACATCCGTTTTTCTTCATCCGGAAATTGTTCAAATATCCCAAGCCATGTATCATATATGCCCTTTAATACCTTTGTGTTCTCTATCTCTAATAATATCTGGTAAACTCCAATATCCTCATATGCAGTTACCGTGTTCCGCTGTAACTGTCCTACATAAAGTGCTTTTTCAGCCTCACTTCGACCTTCTGCCAATTCTTCGAATTTTTCCTTCACCAATCCGATGCCCCATATCAATTTCTTGTTCTTTTCTAATTCGAACAATGCTTCTTTCATGTTCTGAATCCCAACACCTGCTTTTAACCAACACAGTACAAAAACCTGTTCCTTATCCACCACTGAAACATACCAGTCACTAAGTTTTTCCAATGTACTATGATAATAATTTTCAAATTCTTCCTCTATATTTTTTGATTTATGAGGGATCTTCCATGTTCCTTTACATACACAGGCAGGTCCATCTACAAATAATCCATGTTCCTCTAAGCATTCCCGGTTGATGTCTTCCCCTTTTAAAAAAAATCCATAAAATTCTCTTTTTACATGAAACTCCTGCTGTTTATTTGTTAATATCATATTGCAAATATCCTGTGTAAAGTCTACAATTCTCATTCGCCATGGCATAACCAATACTGGCAATTGTTTTTCTTCTGCAATTGCTAACGCATTTTCTGAAATCTCATGTATATACTGACCAACATTGACAACAATGGCTGATGCTTTGTATTGCACTGCCATCTCAATCATCTCTGTCATCCATGCTTCCTCTTTGCAATTCATTCCTGTGGTGATCAGAATTTCTCCACCTCTGATAAAATCTAATGTCGTAATATCCTCCATGTAATACACCCAATTCACATGATTTTGTATTCCATTCCTGCCACCAATGCACTTTAGCTCATACCTATCCTTTATTTCCTCATAAATATCATACACCGTTACTGACATGACACCGCCTCCTCACGCACATAATTTCTATACATGATTGTAACATAATTGTGCTGTCAGCACAATAATTCGCACTTTCTTCGTTTCTTCAGTCCATTGCCTTGTGCTTTTCCCTTTGCTATAATGCTAACAAGAGATTGTTGACAAAGTTGTCAAAACTACGTCAGCAGTCTCTTTCTTTTTTACAAAATTAAACCCGGGTGTGTTTACAAGTTCAAAACACCCTAGCAAGGAGGAATCATTATGCTTAACAAAGAATTACCAAAAATTATTACTAAAACTTTACCTGGTCCACTTTCGAAAAGTATCGTGGAACGTCGTTCCAAGGCAGTTCCTAATGCCATTCGCTGTGTATACCCATGCGTAATGAAACAAGCTTCCGGTGCTATAATTGAAGATATGGATGGAAACTATTTTCTTGATTGGATTGGCGGTGTCGGTGTATTAAATGTTGGACATTGTCACCCTGATTTAGTAGCTGCTGTAAAAGAGCAGGCAGATAAATATTTTCACGGAATGTTCAATGTGGTTACGCACCAAGGATATGTAGAGTTGGCAGAGAAACTGGGAGCCTTAGCTCCAGTAAATGGTACTGAGAAAAAGGTTATGTTTGCTAACAGTGGTGCAGAAGCTGATGAAAATGCTGTGAAAATTGCAAAAGCATATACAAAACGACCAAATATTGTGGTATTTTCCGGTGCATTCCACGGAAGAACCCTACTTACCATGGCAATGACCTCCAAAAAGGCATATGCAACCGGTATGGGACCTTTCCCTGATGGTATTTACCGTGCAGAATATCCTTATTTATATAGAAAGCCAGCAGATATGACAGAGGAGGAAGCCATTACATATTATACAAACTCTGTTTACAAAGTATTTGAGGAAGCTTCTCCTGCAGAATATGTGGCTGCCATTGTCTTAGAGCCATTACAGGGTGAAGGCGGATTTATTCCTGCACCAATTGAATGGGTTCGCGCTCTCCGCAAAATCTGTGACGAAAATGGCATCCTGCTAATTGCTGATGAAGTACAGAGTGGTTTTGGACGCACTGGTAAATTATTTGCTTCTGACTATTGGAAAGAAGCCGGCTTCATGCCTGACATTATTGCAACTGCAAAATCCATTGCCGGCGGTGTGCCTCTCAGTGCTATTATCGCCCGCACGGAAATTATGGATGCTGTAGTTGGTGGTGTCATTGGTGGAACCTATGGCGGTAATGCCCTTGCCTGCGCTGCCGGATTAAAAGTACTTGAAGTAATGGAGCGTGAGCATCTGCTGGATCGAGCTATAGAAATCGGAAAAATGTGTATGCAACGTTTCACTAAATGGAAAGATACCTATGAAGTAGTGGGTGACGTAAGAGGCTTAGGTGCTATGATTGGTATTGAATTTGTTAAGGACAAAAAAAGCAAAACACCAGCAACAGAATTTGTATCTCTTCTTATTAAAGAGTGTGCAGAGCATGGATTATTGATTGAAAATGCAGGCACCTATGGAAATGTAATTCGTTTCCTTGCACCACTTGTTATTACAGATGAACAGCTCTATGCCGGATTTGATATTATGGAAAATGCTATCAAGAAGCTGGAGGATACTGTATGCTGAAACAATTTTCTCTTACCCCACATATTTTAGAATTTGATACCTGTGACAGCTTTTGTGAATACTTTGCAATCGGTAGCGGCGACCTTGTTTTTATAAGCAAGCGCTGCTACGAGACATATTTTAAAGACTCTGCTATAGATGCCACAATTGTCTTCCGTGATGATTATGGCACTGGCGAGCCTACTGATGCTATGGTGGAAGCTATCTATGAGGATATCAAAAATATTTCCTATAAGCGTGTATATGCCATTGGCGGCGGTACTATCATTGATGTAGCCAAGCTGCTTGCCTTAAAGACATATACACCGGTAGCTGATTTATTTTATCATAAGACAATTACGCCAGAGCAGACAAAGGAGCTGATTATTGTTCCTACTACCTGTGGCACCGGAAGTGAGGTTACCAATATTTCTATATTAGAGCTAAAATCTCTGCATACAAAATTAGGACTCGCCCATGACAGACTCTTTCCTCAGTATGCAGTGCTGATTCCGGAATTATTAAACGACCTGCCACTTTCTGTATTTGCAACCAGTTCCATTGATTCATTGGTTCACGCTACAGAATCCTATCTCTCACCAAAGTCAACACCCTTTTCCCAGTTGTTTTCTTTAGAGGCAATTAAAATGATTTTGTCAGGCTACAAACAAATCGTAGCGAACGGTCTTGATACAAGAAATCAACACAGCAAAGAATTTCTCATTGCCAGCACCTATGCTGGTATTGCTTTTGGTAATGCAGGAACCGGAGCTGTACATGCCATGAGCTATCCTTTAGGAGCCAATTATCATGTGGCTCATGGCGAAGCAAACTACGCTATCTTTACCGGTGTGTTCAAAGTATACCAGCAGAAACATCCTACCGGTGCCATAGCAGAGTTAAATAAAGTAATGGCTGAGATGATTGGATGCAAACCCGCTACTATCTATGAGGAATTAGAAAATCTACTCAACCAGTTGCTTCCTAAGAAGCCTTTAAGAAGCTATGGTGTGTCAAAAAAAGATTTGAACGCTTTTACCGAAAATGTAATCACAAAACAGGGACGTTTGACTGCTAATAATTACGTCCCTTTAAGTAAAGATGAAATTTATCAAATCTATGTAACCTTATTTTAGTACAACAACATCAAAATAACTGAACTAAATGATTTATCTATTTCTTTTTCGCGCACATGTGGGGAAACGCAGCATACTATGTCTACGTTTCCCCATATATACTAAAAGAACAATTATGCATTTTTAAAACAGTTTATTCTCGCTTTGTTCGAAGAATTGCATTTGTTTGTTCCACTGCGCTACACAAAGAAAATTATTATTTTTAATGCCACTAAATGGCGGAATGGAGTATATTATGAATATAAAAAAAAATAAAACATTAGGAATTGGTATCGTGCTTTTTTGCGGAATGGTATGGGGCTTAAGCGGTGTTCTGGGGCAAATATTATTTCAATGTTCAAATATAACAGCTGGTTGGCTTTCATCCTTCCGCATGCTTTTTTCCGGCATCTGCATTTTGACACTTTCGTTTATAAAAAAAGAGCCGACACTATGTAAAGTATGGAAAAATAAAAAAGATATTCTTTCTCTATTTATTTTTTCTATATTTGGATTAATGGCAGTGCAGTACACCTATTTTGCTGCTGTATCCACCTCAAACGCAGCTACTGCTACCGTTCTGCAATACACCTATCCGGTACTAATGCTGCTCTATACATCAATATCCACTCGCCATTTTCCGTCTGTCTATGAAATGCTGTCTATTATATTTGCATTTTTAGGTGTTGTATTAATTTCCACCCATGGAAATATACATTCTCTAAGTATCTCCAAAATTGCTCTTTTCTGGGGATTACTCTCTGCATTTAGCTTTGTATTTTATACCGTTTATCCGAAAAAATTATTTCAACAAATTGGAATCATGCCCATTATGGGCTGGGCTTTTATTATAGGTGGTCTTACGTTATCCATCATCACAAAAAGCTACCAGACTACAATTTTTTTTTCCACCTCATCTGTAATTTTGATTATACTTATTACCATTGTGGGAACGTTGATTCCATTTTTAATCTACAGTATTGGCGTTCAGATTCTTGGCAATGTGAAAGCCAGTCTTATTGTGACAGTGGAACCGGTTATGAGTGCCATTCTTGCATTCTTTCTTGTAAATCAAAGATTTAAGTGGATTGATGTTATTGGATTTTTCTGTATTATTGGAGCTGTGCAATTTGTTGCATTTCTGACGTTACGTGAAAAAAAGAAGACTTGATAAAACCCTACATATTGGAAACTTTCAGAAAAAAACCTCATGAACATTCATGAGGTTTTAAGAAAGGCGACTAACGGATTTGAACCGATGATCAGGGAGTTGCAGTCCCGTGCCTTACCACTTGGCTAAGTCGCCATATTAAATTATATTCAGCAACTTGATTTTTATTACTAAAATATATCTTA
>JBGVIB010000026.1:0-18625 GCA_045122835.1 Lachnospiraceae bacterium | reverse complement strand
GGCAGGCGAAGCAACTTCCTAAGCAGACAATCACGAGCCGCTTTTAGTGGAGGTGAAATCCACTCCCTAGGGAGACTTAGGCTCGAAGGCTTTCCTGAGAGTCTTAGTCGTACTTGGGAGTTAGTTCACCGGAACGTTGGCTTCGGTCTGCGTGGAATATGCCATGCCAGCAAGTGGCTCTCTTACAGCGCAAGTCTGAGTTGCCCCTGGGAGCCCCTTCCGCCAATTCACGGACGGGTAACGAATATGATACATCAAGCACACAAACCAGAATTTTACACCGAGAAACGAAAAACGATTCCGCGTCCTGCCACTCTGCAAAACACGAAACCGTTTTCTACATCATACTTTATTTATTCATTCCAATTTCTATCAGCAATTGGATAATATTCCTTGTGAATACCCACATACTTGTAAGCTGGACGGATAATTTTACCCTTATTTACCAGCTCCTCTAAGCGGTGAGCACACCAGCCGGAGATACGGGAAATGGCAAACATTGGTGTAAACAATTCCTCCGGTATACCAAGCATAGTATAAACAAATCCACTGTAAAAGTCTACATTTGCGCAAACCGGCTTAAAGGTATTTCTCTGGTGGGAAATCAAATCCGCTGCCAGGGATTCTACTTTGTCATACAAGTTGAACTCCTCCATCAGCCCCTTTTCCTCTGCCAGACTCTTTGCATATTTCTTTAAAATCACTTCACGTGGATCAGATAACGTATATACTGCATGACCCATACCGTAAATCAAACCAGCACCATCAAAGGCCTCTTTAGCAAGTATCTTAGACAGATACTTTTTCAGCTCCTCTTCATTGGTCCAATCCTCAACATGGTCCTTAATATCTGCGAACATCTGCTGCACCTTAAGGTTCGCACCACCATGCTTTGGTCCCTTCAAGGAAGCAATAGCAGCGGCAATAGATGCATAAGTATCTGTTCCGGAAGAAGTAACTACATGTGTAGTAAATGTAGAGTTATTACCACCACCATGCTCTGCATGAAGAACCAGCGCCACATCTAATACTTTTGCCTCTAACTCAGTGTACTTTCCATCCGGACGAAGCATTCTTAAAATGTTCTCCGCAGTGGAACAATTCTTATCCGGATTGCGGATAATTAAGCTGTCATCCATAACAAAATGACGATATGCATGGTAGGCATACACAGAAATGAGCGGCATTTTTGCAATCAGCTGTAAAGATTGTCTAAGCACATTGGATACTTCAATATTTTCCGGATTTGCATCATATGAATACAAGGTCAAAATACTTTTCTGCAATGCATTCATAATATTTTCACTTGGTGCTTTCATAATTACATCACGAACAAAGTCACCGGATAATTCCTGCAAATCTCCTAAAATACTTATAAAATGCTCTAACTGGCTTTTATTTGGAAGCTCGCCAAACAGAAGAAGATATGTAGTTTCCTCAAATGCATATCTTCTAGACTCCATTCCTTTTACTAAATCCATGACATTATAGCCCTGATAATACAAGGAACCGTCTGCCGGAATCTTCGTGCCATCTACCATATCATAAGCATTGACATCCGATATCTCCGTCAATCCAGTTAATACACCTTTACCATCAGAATCGCGAAGCCCTCTCTTTACGTCATATTCCACATATAAATTCTGATTGATTACACCAGACGTCATACAATATTTTACAAATTCATCAAATTCCTTATCTCTCTTTGGATCTAATTCCATCATACTTCTTTTTAAACTCGACATACCTATTTCCTCCTTGTAACTCTATTAGAATGTATTTGAAAATTTCTTCCTACGTAACTATTCAGTACCCTGATAGTTCCTTTCCTACAAAACTGTATCCCCCATGAACTGGAACGCACTTCTTGCAGAAAGTAATTTTCAAACACGCTCCAGGAAAAAACTCCATATCTTCTACTTTACACTATATTTCAATTAGTTTCAAGGCATTTTTGATTTTTATGCATATTGTCCGTGTGCATCCTGCATTTTTCCTGTGAGTTTACTTGATTTTACTGGATTATAATTTATATTTTTGCAAGAAATTTTAGAATTTATTCATTTTTACTATTCGGAACCTGCAAATTGTCCTGTGTTATTATAGACGGCAACACCCAAGATACAAAGTGCAGGTCCTGAAAAGTAATTTTATTTTGCCATGGCTTTTATCTGTTCTAGTAATTCTAAATCGGAAGCCTGCACTTTAATATTTGTGCTTAACGTTTTTCCTTCTGGTGTTGTCACAGTAAGCTCCATAATAGTCCCTTCTGTGATGCCATTCTGGGATACTGCATTGATAAACGGGGTAAATTTCGGGTGGTTTTTCTGAAATTTCTCCCAGGCTCCTTTTATCTTCATTAATTTCATGATATCCATTTTTACGTTTCCTTTCTCTTGCGATTCTTGCTATGTAATTATAACAGCTTCTGTAGCGTTTCCACAATAGCTGTATACTGCATGCCATGAGAAGCCTTTACTAGGATGCTGTCACCTGTCTGTAAATACTGTGGCAGTGCAGTCTGCAATTCTTCTCTTGTGTGAAAGTAATACACCTGTTCTAACCCCTCTGCCTTTGCTGCCTCTGCCATATGTTCTGACAATCCGCCGCTGCACATAAGTACATCAATACCTGCTTTTGCTACATAACTTCCTACTTTTGCATGAAGTGCATTTTCTTCCTCGCCAAGCTCGAACATGTCTCCTAAGATAGCTACTTTTCTGCCAGTTGATTTGGCAAGTACATCTAACGAGGCACACATGGACATTGGGTTTGCATTGTAACAGTCATCAAGAATGGTAAAGCGCTCTGTCTGGATTCGATTGTTTCGACCTGCTACAGGTTGCAATGCTGCTACACCTTTGGCAATTTCTTCTGCTGTCAATCCGTAGGCTCTACCGGCTAAGGCACCTGCTAAGGCATTGTATACCATGTGCTGTCCCGGGATAGAAATGGATATTGGAATTCTCATACCGTCTGCAAATACCAGCGTGCAGGAGGTCCCTTCCATACCTAAATCCTTGATATCCTCAGCATGTGCTGTTCCCTTATCATCCATACCAAAATATTGAACCGGCAATTTATCTTCTAAGGTTCGTAATTTGTCATCATCACCATTTAAAATAATGGCGCCCTTTTTACTCCAATAAGTAAATACTTCGGACTTTGCCTTTAACACACCATCTCTGTCTCCTAAATTCTCAAGGTGACACTGGCCAATATTTGTCATAATTACGGTGTCCGGTTTTGCCACCTTACTTAATCGTGTCATCTCACCAAAGTCACTAATTCCCATTTCTACTACAGCTGCTTCGTGATGCTCCTGAATGGAAAATATGGTCAATGGCAGACCGATTTCGTTGTTAAAGTTTCCTTCTGTCTTTAAGACCTGATACTTTTGTGACAAAATGGAAGCGGTCATTTCTTTTGTGCTTGTTTTTCCAACACTTCCTACAATTCCGATAATAGGAATTGTTAATGTGCTTCTGTAATATTCCGCCAAATCCTTCAATGCCTGAAGGGTAGAATCTACTTTAATATAAGGCATGTCATTAACAGGCTCTTTTTCACCAATGCAAACAGAGGCCCCCTTGTCATACACCTGCTGTATAAAATCGTGGCCGTCAACCCGCTCCCCCTTTATGGCAAAAAACAAAACCCCTTTAGCAGCTTTTCTGCTATCAGTAGTAACGCTTGTAAAATATCCCTCCTCAGGATTCTGACTACCGTAATAAATACCATTGCAAGCTGCCGTAGCCTGCGCAAATGAAATATGCATAACTTTGCATCCATTCCTTTCTAAAACGAATTCTATTGTACATTATTTTGCAAATATGATGTACTACTAGTATAATATTTACTGATATTTCTTCAAAGATACCTCAACTAGTTTCTCACACAACTCACCAAAGGATACCCCTTCTGCTGCTGCTTCCTGTGGCAACAGACTGGTTGGTGTCATACCTGGTAATGTATTGGCTTCTAAGCAGAATATTTCGTTATTCTCATTTAACAGGAAATCGATTCTCGCATAAGTATCTAAGTACAATACTTTAAATACATGCTCCGCCTCTCTCTGAAGCTTATCTGTAATTTCATCTGGTAAAATGGCCGGACAAGTATCTACTGTCATTCCCGGCTGATATTTATTCTTATAATCATAAAATCCATTGATTGGTGCAATTTCAATAATCGGCAATGCACGTCCTTCAATGACACCAATAGAAAATTCCCTACCCTTTACAAACTGCTCAACCAATACTTCATTTTCTAAAGCAAATGCTTCTGCTAAAGACTGCTGATACTCTTCTTCTGAATGTGCAATGGTAATTCCTACGCTGGAACCACCACAACAAGGCTTTACCACACAGGATGAAAATGGCATCTTCATCTGTCCCGGCACATACTGCTCTCTTTTTAAGGTAACAGCCTGTGCAGTTGGCACATTTTTACCTAAAAACATCTGCTTTGACAATCCCTTATCCATGGCAAGGGCGCTTCCTAAATAACCGGTACCGGTATAGCGGATTCCAAGCATATCAAAGGTTGCCTGTACCTTACCATTCTCTCCATCTTCCCCGTGAAGTGCCATAAATACAATATCTGCTGCACGGCAAAGGGCAAGTACATTGGGTCCAAAGAAACCATCCTGATTCTTCTCTCTTACTGCTGCTAATGCATCTAAATCAGGTGATGTAGTTCCTACGGTAAACTGCTCCTCACCATTTCCTTTTTCAAATAATTCTTCTATATCAGAAACCTCTGGCAGTCCATACAATGTATCTACTAAAACTGCCTGATGTCCACGTTCTCTTAATGCTTTATGTACCTGACTTCCTGTGCTAAAGGAAACTTCTCTCTCTGTACTTGTTCCACCTGCTAATACTACGATTTTCATTGATATCCTCCATTCATAAATCTTATTGAACATGCTACCATTATACCCTCATTTTATACATTTGAAAACCTCTGAATTGCTTCTAACCTTGCAAATTCTGTTCTTTACACAATTTATTCCCTGTGCTATACTTGCAACTGCCGGATAGTATTCAGGAATTGAAACTATACCGATGGATTTATTTTATTCTTATATTTTGTGCACCACAATAGATTACTTTAGTAATTACATCTCACTAAAGTAAACATATGCGAAAATAATAGCGCTTATATCATAAGCATGATTTTTATGAATGAGACGCTGAAGCTGATTTAAAATCACGTTCTGAAAATTATTTTTCTATGTGAATTTTGAAACACGGACTTAAACAGTTCATGACTTTTTCGTTTTGTGTATGCGTAAAGCATACTTACAGGCAGACAGGAGGTGCATATGAAAATAGGATTTATAGGAGCAGGCAGAGTAGGTGTGTCACTGGGTAAATATTTTACCATCAATGGGCTTACCTTGTCTGGCTATTACAGCCGGAGTGAAACATCTGCCAAAGAAGCATCTATTTTTACAGACTCACACCATTATCAACATATAGAAGAACTTATTCACGATAGTGATGTTCTGTTTCTCACTGTGCCAGATGATACGGTTGCAGGCATATGGAGCAAGGTGAAGCACTTTTCCATTGAGAATAAAATAATCTGCCACTGTAGTGGCGTCTTATCCTCGGATATATTTCAAGATATAGAAAGCAAAAAGGCTTTCGGTTATTCCATACATCCGCTGTTCGCGGTTAGTTCCAAAGAACATTCATACAAAGAAATGCATACCATTTATTTTGCAATTGAGGGCAATGAAAAGTACCTGCCGGATATAGAGGCATTTTTCAGGAAAGCAGGCAACAAGGTCATTCGACTTTCAAAAGAACATAAAACGAAATACCATGCAGCAGCTGCACTTGCCAGCAATTATGTTATATCGGTATTTACCTTTGCCATTGATTTGTTAAAAGAATGTGGCTTTACAAAAGAACAGGCAGCAGACGCCCTAATGCCAATTTTCTTAAACAACGCAAACGGTATAAAACAGCAAGGAATCCCTTCTGCATTGACGGGACCTTTGGAACGAGGCGACGTGGAAACGTTGAAAGCACATATAGCATCCTTAAACAAATCTCAAAAGAATCTGTATCTTGCATTAGCAAAACAGCTTCTTCCTACTGCCCAGGAAAAAAATCCTGACAGAGATTATACAGAAGCTCAGGATTTATTGAGCAGGGAATTGTAATATGTGTATTTCGTAACTATTCAGAACACCCAATATGTTTGATACGAGGAGGAACGAAAATTGAAACAAACAGTATCTACTTTTATGCAGGCAAAAAAGGATGGAAAGAAACTTTCTATGCTGACTGCTTATGATTATTCCACTGCAAAGCTTATGGACGAATCTGGCATTGACGGAATTTTAGTCGGGGATTCTCTTGGAAATGTAATTCTAGGATACGAAGACACTATATCTGTAACAATGGAAGATATGATTCACCACGCCAGTGCAGTTGCCCGTGGTTGCAAAAATGCCTTATTAGTAGTTGACATGCCATTTATGTCGTACCAGACTTCCACTTATGACGCTCTTGTCAATGCTGGACGTCTTATGAAGGAAGGTCGGGCAAATGCGGTGAAGTTAGAAGGCGGTGCTGCTGTCTGCTCACAGATTAAGGCCATTACAGATGCTGGTATTCCTGTTATGGGCCATTTAGGATTAACACCACAGTCAATCAATGCATTTGGTGGGTTCAAAGTGCAGGCTAAGACAGAGGATGCAGCAAAACAGTTAATTGAAGATGCAAAAGCGTTAGAAGCTGCAGGTGTATTTTCAATTGTACTAGAATGCATCCCAGCTGAAGTTGCTAAGCTTGTATCAGAAGCGGTTTGTGTACCTACTATTGGTATTGGCGCTGGTCCTGACTGTGATGGGCAGATTCTGGTATATCAGGATATGCTTGGTATGTTCTCTGATTTTACGCCTAAGTTTGTGAAACGGTATGCGGATATTGGGTCTGTTATGAAGGAAGCTTTCCGTAATTATATAGAAGAAACAAGGAGTGGGGCTTTTCCGGAACATAAGTATGGAATTGCAGATGAGGTGCTTCAGAAATTATATTAAGGAGTATTGCTGCAAGTCCGTGAATTGTATCTCAGCTGCAATCCAGTTTTACACTGATGGGAAGCAATGGCTGGCATGATTGCAGCTAAGAAACAGTTTTAACAATTCACTACCCTATTGGATATTCGAAATCACCAATTAAATATAATAATAAATTTCAAGAAAGGAAAAACATACAATTTGTATGCAGCGTGAACGCTATGAAAATTTTAACTACTATTGATGAAGTAAGAACACAGATTAAAGCCTGGAAGAAGGAAGGGCTTTCTATTGGTTTTGTGCCTACTATGGGATTTTTGCATGAAGGACATATGAGTCTGATGAAGAAGGCCAGAATGGAAAATGACAAGGTGGTTGCCAGTATTTTTGTGAACCCAATGCAGTTTGGGCCAACGGAGGATTTAGAGGCTTATCCTCGTGATTTAGACAGGGATGCTGCTATGTGTGAAGAGGTTGGCGTGGATTTGATTTTCCATCCGGAACCTTCTGAAATGTATAAAGACGGCTTCTGCTCTTTTGTGGATATGACTGGTGTAACGGATGCTTTATGCGGAAAGAGCCGTCCTGTTCATTTCCGTGGTGTATGTACTGTTGTCAGCAAGCTGTTTCACATTGTTACACCTGACCGTGCTTACTTTGGGCAGAAGGATGCACAGCAGGTTGCTGTTATTAAGCGCATGGTAACAGATTTAAATATGGATGTGGAAATCATTCCTTGCCCGATTGTCCGTGAAGATGATGGACTGGCTAAGAGTTCCCGCAATACTTACTTATCTGCTGAGGAAAGAAAGGCAGCATTGATTTTAAGTCAGGCTATTTTTATGGGTCAGCAAATGGTTGTTGATGGTGAACGGGATGGAAAGGTGTTAGCAAAAGCGATTGCTGATAAGATTTCTTCTGAACCTATGGCGCGTATTGATTATGTGGAAGTAGTGGATGCACTTACTATGCAGGCTGTCTCTAAGCTGGAGGGCACAGTTCTTACAGCTATTGCGGTTTATATTGGAAAGACACGGTTGATTGATAACTTTATGATAACTATATAAAAATATGCTAAATCAATCCGGCAGTGAGGTGGCTGAGGCTGGGCGGCATGACATATTCCACGCAGGCGGAGCCAACGTTCTGGTGAACTAACTGCCTACCATACTGGTTCCATTTAGGTACGTTATATTGGCTACTTTTCATTAAACAATTTGAAACTATTTTGGCCTGCTGCCACTACGTTTTCATACGGACTGTGCAGTTTAGCACAATACAAGCTTGTATTGTCCTGGTTCTGAATAGTTACTAATATTCTTATAATTAACAATCACAAGAAAAAAGGAGATATTTTATATATGCTTACAGGAAAAACCGTTGTTCTGGGCGTGACCGGCAGTATTGCGGCTTATAAGATGGCGAATGTTGCCAGCATGTTAATTAAAATGCATTGTGATGTGCATGTGATTATGACACAGAACGCTACGAACTTTATTAATCCTATTACATTTGAGACGCTGACAAATAATAAGTGTCTTGTTGACACTTTTGATCGAAATTTTCAGTTTCATGTGGCACATGTTTCTCTGGCACAAAAAGCAGATTTATTCATGGTTGCCCCTGCTTCTGCTAATATCATTGCTAAGATGGCTTATGGACTGGCAGATGATATGTTAAGTACTACCATTCTTGCTGCAGAATGTCCTAAGATTGTAGTGCCTGCCATGAATACTCATATGTATGAAAATCCGATTGTACAGGATAATCTTCGGAAATTGGAACAGTTTGGAATGGAAATTGTGGAGCCGGATTCCGGGATGTTAGCCTGCCGTGATACTGGTAAAGGCAAGCTGCCTAAGGAGGAAGTACTTGTGGAGCATATCCTCCATACTATTGGAAAAGATAAAGATTTAGCCGGCAAGAAAATATTAATTACTGCCGGACCTACCAGAGAAGCAATTGATCCGGTGCGCTTTATCACCAATCATTCTACTGGTAAAATGGGATATGCCATTGCCAGACAGGCAATGCTCCGTGGTGCTGATGTTACTCTTGTCAGTGGTCCGGTCAGTATTGCACCGCCACCATTTGTGAAGGTAATTCACACGATGAGTGCACAGGATATGTTTGACACTGTAACTTCTCTTTCTGATGAACAGAATATCATTATTAAATCAGCGGCAATTGCAGATTACCGTCCACAGACAGTAAGCTCTGAAAAAATGAAAAAGAAAGACGGGGAATTGTCCATCGCCTTGGAACGGACACAGGATATTTTAAAATATTTAGGAGAACATAAAAAGCCTAACCAGGTACTTTGCGGATTCTCAATGGAAACCCAGAATATGATTGAAAATTCCCAGAAAAAATTGGCAAGCAAACATGCAGACATGATTGTTGCCAATAATTTAAAAGACAGCGGTGCAGGCTTTGGTACGGATACCAATAAGGTAACCTTTATCACCCAATCCGGCTGTGAGGAAATGCCCCTTATGAGTAAAAGCGAAGTGGCTGACGCACTGCTTGACCGACTCTCCCTTATGTAACTTTGAACGAAAATCGTTGGCTTGTCTACAAATAAATAAAGCCTGCCACATACTACACTTCACGCAAGTACGCATCACCTTTTAATGCTTATATTGTTTATAGAAAAACCGTCCTTACCAATGCATGTTGGAAGGACAGTTTTTCTATATCAGCACAATTTCAAAATATGTGTAACAATTCAAGCAAGCACATTATCTAATCCTTTAATGTATCTCTTAATTTCTGCTTTTCTGCCTCCCCTAGGAAAGCACCCTCTATGGCATTCAATAGAAGCTGTTTCTTATCTTCTACAGTCAACGCAAATGTTTCCTCTAACAACTTCCATTCCCCTGCAATACTTGTACTTGAAACGGTTGTATTATCCGTATTTACCGTTGCCATAATGCCATCATGCAGATAAGCAATTATCGGATGTTCTTTCATGTCTTTCACTGCCTTTGTCTGCAAATTACTGACCGGACAACATTCTAACACAATTCCCTTTTCCTTTATCAACTTCAGCAATTCTTTATCCTCTGCCGCCCGTACACCATGGCCGATTCTGGAAGCTCCGAATGCAATTGCAGTCCGCACACTTTCCGCCCCATCTGCTTCACCAGCATGTATGGTAAAAGGTACATTAAGTTCCCTGGCCAGCGCAAATACAGAAGCAAACCTTTCTGTCTTAAACAACGCCTCTGCTCCTGCCAAATCACAAGCACAAATCCCCTGTCCTAAATACTTTGAAGCCAGTCTCACTGTTTCTTTATTTTCTTCCTCATTTTTATCACCCCGCATACAGCATAAAATCAACTGTACCTTAAGATCTGTTTCTTTCACTCCTGCCTGCATGCCTTCCATTGCTGCCTGCACTACTTCATCTTGGGACAGACCTTTTTCACAATGCAATTGGGGTGCAAAGCGTATCTCTACATACCAGAGTCCCTGCTTGGCAAATGCTTTTATTGTGTCATACATGGCTTCTGCAATTCCCTCTTTTGTCTGCAACAGTGATAATGGCAAGTCAAATTTTTTTAAGTATTCGTTTAAATCCTTACATGTCTGGGGAACGCTTACATATGGTCGTAAATCCTCCGGTGTAACTGCTGGCAATGAGATATGTTGTTTATTGGCTAATTTTATCATTGTTTCGATTGGAAGAGAACCATCGAAATGTACGTGTAAATCTATCATATTAACCTCCATTCCGCCGCTTTCGCGACATTAAAGTCAATAAGTTACTTGTGCAGCGCAGCAACACAAATAGCTGTATAAGAAATTCTTCTTACTCTACTTTTCTACTTATGACAATTATATTACTAAGGCGATTAAATAGCAATGCATTATGCCTGCTGTGATGATTTCCGATAAATCAGCTCCACTGATACCAATGCTGTGATCGGAACCGTCAGTACAACACCCAGACTTCCTGCCAGTCCCTGCATAACCTCAATTCCAATATTGTAGGAATTCATAAGCTGGTTATAGGAAAGATTATATGCATAATTGATAATCAGTGTTGTCATGGAACCTCCCACATATGCCAAAATCAGCGTGTTGGTCATTGTTCCCATCATATCGCGCCCCACATGGATACCGGACATAAAAAGCTTCTTCTTTCCTACTTCCGGATTGGCTTCAAAAATTTCCTGTATTGCCGAAGACATAGACATGCCCACATCCATGACTGCTCCTAGTGCAGATATGATAATTCCTGCAAAAAGAAGTCCCCCAATCTGTATTGGTGTATACTGTGCTACATAATTCAGTGTCTCAATATCTGACACGTTGTATCCGGTAATTCCTGCAAAATGTCCAAATACCAGAGCCGATACACCTGCTGCCGTCACACCGCAGGTAGTTCCAATGATTGCTGACAAGGTTTTCTTTGTCCATCCACTTATCATCAGCATAGTAAATATTGTCGCCACCACACAAATCAAAATCGTCACCATAATCGGGGAATATCCCTTGTATACCATGGGGAACAAAAGGCCGAAAATGCTTACTACTGCAAATATAAGGCTGAGCACAGCTTTCACACCTTTCCATCCTCCAATCAGGCAAACAACTAGTGCAAAGAATATGGCAAATACATACATCGCCATACTTCTATCCTGACTGTACACAGTTATCACATGATTGTCCCCTGTAACACTTACAATAGCGATAACTGACATTCCTGGCTTACAGGTTGCACCAAACAGCGTACCACTTGGGCTTACTGCTTCCACTTCCTGTCCTTTCAGACTTCCACTATTCATTTTTAATATTACATTTTGTTCTCCATAGCGATTTCCATCCTCTGCTAAATTATCCTTGGTGACTTCCACAACCTGGGCTTTTTCATAACTCTGTCCTTCTGTTGACACCAAAGATACTTTTTCAATTTTATTGCAATATAGCAAAGCTGCCACAAATACCGCAAGTGCGACAATTGCAACAGCTGTTTTTTTCCAATTTAATTTCATATACAGTCCTCTTTTCTTTACAAAATCTGCCGGAAGGAACATAATAAGCATGACCTTTCCGGCAGTTCATTTATCACTTGAAGCCTTTGATTATTTTACTGTAACTGATTTTACTTTACTGTAATTTCCGTACAATACCTTACCATCTACTACTTTGTAAGAACGAATCTTTACATAAACCTTCTTCTTGCTTGTCAACTTTTTCATTGTCAAAGAAACGGTTGTATTCTTCTTTGTTAATACTGTTGTCACATTTTTTGTAAACGATTTATTGGATGCATATACAACCTGATATCCGGTTGCTTTTGTATCCTTCTTCCATGTCACCTTAGCCTGTGCTGCCTTTGTTGAAGTTACTTTAGAAATTGTTGCACTCTTAGGATTTACAGTGATATTCACTGTTGCTACAGCTTCATTATAGTCATCTGTTGATGCTGCTTTTACAGTGATTGTTGCAATACCTACTCCCTTGATCGTTACTTTTCCAGTACTGTCAACAGTTACAATCTTAGTATCTGAAGAGGTGTAGCTTAATGCACCGTTTCCGTCTGTTTTTGCATTTAATGAAAATGCTTTATTTCCATATGCCTTTGTGTAAGAATCCTCGCACTGAATGTTATGATTCTTTACTTCTTTTACTACATCTGCCTTGGACACTTTAATTGTAACCGTCTTTGTTGCTTCTGTCTTTGTATCTGTGGCTTCTGCTTTTACCGTTATGGTTGCCGTACCTTCGCCGATGATATTCACCTTACCGGTCTTAGATACCATTGCAACCTCCTCATTATTAGATTCGTAGGAAAGCTTGCTTTCTGCTTTTACATCTAAAGTAAATGCAGCATCGCCTACTTTCTTCTCATAAGAGGCAGTTCCTGTGATTTCCTGTGGGGTTCTTTCATCCTTTACAATTGTGTAAGTAGAAGAACCGTTAAGTTCCTGTCCTGTTTTTCCATCATAAGTTGTGATGGAGAAAGAGTCTTCATCTACACTGATTACAGAGTAGCTTGGTGTCCAGGTCTGACTTCTCTCTGCAATGTAATCCTGCTGTGTCTGAATTAAATTGTAAAATTTAGAACCTGTGGAGGAGTTTGCTTCCATGTATACGGTTCCTTCCGGATTTACAACTGTTCCGCTCTTTGTGTCACTCTTTACTACATAGCAGTTATTCTCTGTAAGGAAGCTTGCGTCACTCTTATAATTAGAACTGTCATATGCGGTATGCTGCTGTCCATCCCCTGTCAGCTGGTAAGTTCTAGAATATGTATGGTCATGTCCCTGAAGAACAACGTCGATATCGTTGGCATCAAATATTGGAGTCAGCTGTGTACGAAGAACAATTCCATCCGAATCGGAATGATCAAGACCGGAACCGTAAATATCCTGATGGAACATAACTACACGCCATTTTGCATCCTTATTCTCACTGATTGCTTTCTTAATAACATTCTCATGTGTTGCACAGTTGTAATTATTGGTATCTAATACGATAAACAGCACATTTCCATATGTATAATAATAATCGGTTCCCGCTGCAGTCTTACCTGTTGTATATACTGTATCTTCCTCAGCGAAAGCATTTGGATTATTGTAATGAAGTGTATACTGATTAGAACCGGAATCATGGTTACCAATTGTAGTGGAAACCGGCAGTGATTTCAGTGCATCTGCACCTAAATATGCTGCATATTCACGCTCATTCTTTGCATAATTTACCTGATCTCCTGCTGATAACATAAAGCTTACATCTGCATGCTCTGCAATTGCCTTATTCAGAACCTTGTTCCAGTTATATCCATCGTTTCTTGCTGCAAGATTTTCTTCTGCTGTGGAAGTTACAGTATTGCTAGCAGTAACCATTTTATCGCCCTCTGTATTCGTCTGCCCTTTTGAAGCACCTATCTGTGGGTCACCTACATACAGGAAAGAAAAGCTTGAAAATGATTTTGTGCTGTATTTTTCTGCCTGTGTCCAGTTGCCGTTCTTGAGTACCTGATAGTAGTACTGTGTATTTTCAGCCAGATTCTTAACCGTTACTTTATTAGAATAATACTGTGTGCCATCAATTTCAACAGCTGTTGTCTGGGCTCCGTTAAATTCCACCGCATCTGACATATCTGCATTTTTAGCAATTTTCACCTTTGGTGTTTCTACAGTTTTGCTGTACCATGCAAAATTTAATTCTGTTTCATTTACACCTGGTGTCAATGAAACGTTCTCATAGTTGCTGCTGTAAGTATCCCAGTTAGCTTTCCAATTCTCCCATGCTGTTGATTCTGCGGATGCATCATTCCAATGTTCTGTCGCAGCTTCTGTTCTCAATGAAAGATTCGAACCGACAAGTCCGAATGTCACCGATAACGAAAGTGCTGCTGCCATAGCCTTTAACTGTTTTCTTTTCATAATTACCTCCATTTATCTTACACATAAATTTCCAAACACACTCTCGTGTACAAGTACACTAGTGCATTCATCTTCATTTTAGCGTCAGAAAAGAAAACATAACATCATACAGATGAAAAATTTGAGTAAAGTTTTTGTAAAACACTCATAATGTTTTACCAATAACATGTATACTTTTTATTACTAACTGCTTTATTAATCACACTTATACGCTGTCATCCACCACTTTATCAATGGCAAGTATACTCTCTGTCACCAATCGTTTAAAGTATGCTGACACTCTGTCTGCTGTTTCCTGCACCTCTGTATGGGACAGCGGTGCCATCTGTACCCCTGCTGCCATATTAGTAATACAGGAAATGCCACAGATATGCATATCCATATGGTTCGCTGCAATGGCTTCACAGGCAGTTGACATGCCAACTGCATCTGCCCCTAATGTTCTTGCCATACGGATTTCTGCTGGTGTTTCATATTGAGGACCGCTCAGTTGGATATATACCCCCTCCTGCAAAGGAATATCGAGCCTTCTAGCTACGCTCTTAACTACATCCCTTAATTTCTCATCATAGGTGTCACTCATGTCTTGGAAACGCGGTCCTAATTCAGCAATATTAGGACCAATCAAAGGAGATGGCACCATACTGATATGGTCACGAATCAACATAAAATCTCCCGGTTTATAATGAAAATTCACGCCACCTGCCGCATTCGTTAAAAACAAGACCTGGGCTCCCATAAGCCTCATCAGACGTGTAGGCAGCACCACATCCTCCATGGCGTAACCTTCGTAATAATGCACGCGTCCCTGCATACATACCACCGGCACATTTCCCACATATCCAAACACAAATCTTCCCTTATGCCCTTCTACTGTGGATTTTGGAAAGCCTTCTATATCTTTATAGTCTAATGTAGATTCCACCTGCATACCATCCGCATAATCCCCCAGACCGGAACCTAGTATTAGTGCAATTTTGGGGATAAAATTTACTTGCTTTTTTACACTTTCATAACATCTCTGAAGTTTTTCATATACTGGATTCATAAATCATCCACCTTCCCTTCTCAATCATTTAACATGTACATACACGCCCAGCAAATTTAACATTCCAATATGCTAGAGCGTGTTTGAAAATTGATTCCCACAATCTGCACGCCTGTTTCATGAGGTGACGGGGACATCGTCCCATGAAACCAACACTGTCAGATAATCAGATTAGAAACTACTCTTACAACAAGTGTGCAAGCACCGACTCCCCAATACATCCTTCCGGCATCGCCACCCCAAAATTTTCAGCAATGGTAGCACCAATCATCGCAAAAGTATCACCTTCCTCTAATTCCCCACCTTCCACAAATGCTGGCGACCAAGCCAGAAATGGAACCTTTTCCCTTGTATGGTCAGTTCCTTTATATGTGGGATCATTTCCATGGTCAGCCGTTAAAATCAAAAGGTCCTCTTTCTTGAGCACCTTCATAAGTTCCCCCAGCTTACTATCAAAAAATTCTAATTCCTTCGCATAGCCCTGGGGATTACGGCGGTGTCCCCATAGTGCATCAAAATCTACCAGATTCACGTAACATAGTCCTTCAAAATCACTTCCGGCAATCTCAATGGTCTGCTCCATTCCATGTACGCTGGACTTAGATTTACAAGAAGCAGTAATACCTTCCCCTGAAAATATATCATTAATTTTCCCAACCGAAATTACATCTAACCCCTGCTCCTGCAATGCATTCAACACGGTTTTCCCAAATGGCTTTACGGCATAATCGTGGCGATTGCTGGTTCTTTTGAATTCTCCTTTTTTCCTGCCTACATAAGGGCGGGCAATTACCCTTCCAACCATCCATTCCTCGTGCATACACAGTTCTCTGGCAATTTCACAGCAGCGATACAGGTTATTCAAATCAAAGGTTTCCTCATTTCCACATATCTGCAGCACAGAATCGGCAGAAGTATATACAATCATAGAACCATTTTTGATTTCTTCCTCTGCTAACTCTTCTAAAATGTCCGTTCCACTGGCACTCTTATTACCGATTACCTTCTTTCCGCATCGCTTCTCTAATTCATCAATCAATTCCTTAGGAAAACCGGTATCCGTAAAGGTTTTAAATGGTTTTGTCACATACAGCCCCATCATTTCCCAGTGGCCTGTCATGGTGTCCTTACTGACACTTTTCTCCCGCAATTTCCCATAAAAGCCAATAGGATGCTCCACTGGCGACACATGTTTTATGGGATGCAAATTTCCCAATCCTAACTTCTGCAGGTTGGGAATCTGGAGACTATCCACACTTTCTCCAATATGGCCTAAAGTATCCACACCTATATCCCCATATTGTTCGCTGTCTGGCATGGCACCTACCCCTAAAGAATCTAATACAATTGTAAATATCCGCTTATACTTTCCCATATCTTCTCCTCTACTTATACCGCTCTACGCCATCTTTTGTCACTCTGGCATAAACTAATGGTTGTTCTTCCGGTTTTTCTGTTCCGTAGAAATATGCTTCTCTTAACAGCTTACAGGCTGGTTCTAGCTTTTCTTCCTTTTCTGCAAATAACACTGCTAACGTCTCCCCCTGTTTCACATAGTCCCCTGTTTTCCTATAAATGTGAATACCTGCTGCCATGTCAATAGTGCTTTCTTTTGTCTCCCTGCCGGCACCAAGCACAACAGAGGCAATACCACATTGCTTCGTGTTCATTCCCACAATGTAACCTTCCTGCTCTGACTTTACTTCATACTGGTACTGTGCAGATGGTAACTGTTCCGGATGGTCAAGCATTTCCACCTTACCACCTTGTGCTTCCACCATTTCACAGAATTTTGCATATGCGGTTCCATTATCTAATGCTTCCTCCGCCATCTGAATACAGAAATCCATCTCTCCCATACCACTTACGAATAGCATGTTGGCAGCTAACTGTATGCAGACATAGCGCAAATCCTTCGGTCCTCTGCCATGAAGAATTTCAATGACTTCCTTTACCTCTAATGTGTTGCCAATAGCAATTCCAAGAGGAGTGTCCATATTGGTGATAAGTGCCACAGTCTCTCTGTCTGCCAGTTCACCAATGGAAACCATGGTCTTTGCCAACTCCAAAGACTCCTCCATGTTTTCTAAAAACGCGCCACTTCCTGTGGTCACATCCAGGACAATTTTATCACTGCCTGCAGCTATTTTTTTACTCATAACAGATGCTGCAATCAGTGGTAAACTATCTACCGTGGCAGTTACATCACGAAGGGCATATAACTTTTTATCCGCTGGCACTAAATTACCTGATTGTCCAATCACACTAACGCCCGTTTTCTTCACAATATCAAAAAACTTCTCCTGACTCATTTCGATCTGAAATCCTGGGATGGATTCTAATTTATCCACCGTTCCTCCGGTATGTCCCAATCCCCTGCCAGACATCTTTGCCACTTTTCCCCCACAGGCTGCAACAATTGGTGCAATGACTAATGTGGTCTTATCCCCCACACCGCCTGTACTATGTTTATCTACCTTAATCCCCGGAATAGGCGACAAATCCACCATCTCACCGGAGTGTGCCATCGCCATGGTAAGCTCTGTCAATTCCTCTGTTGTCATCCCTTGAAAATACACTGCCATCAAAAATGCTGCCATCTGGTAGTCTGGTATCTCCTCTGCCACATATGCCTGTATCATCTCATAAACTTCTTCCTTCGAAAGAGTCTCCCCAGCCTTTTTCTTTTGAATCACGTCATACATGCGCATATAAAATTCCCCCTTTTATGAACGTGTTTATTTTTTGCAATTCTCTACTTATATTTTACCACAATATCACAATCTTAACATCACAAAAGATGCAGGCTCAATGCATGAGTTTTGATGTTTTTGTAGCTCATATTTCTGTGTGAGAGAAAGTATGGGAAATTTCTGGTTTGTGTAAATGTTTAATCATAGTGGCTACCCAGACGCCGGTGGCAGGTGCAGAAGGTTCCACGCAGACCGAGCCAACGTTCCGGTGAACTAATCTCCTAAAGGCTAATAAATTAGCCTCGTCCGACTAAGACTCTCAGGAAAGCCTTCGAGCCTAAGTCTCCCTAAGGAGTGGATTTCACCTCCACTAAAAGCGGCTCGTGAATTGTCTGCTTAGGAACCTTCTGCACCTGCCACCGGCTGTGTATCATAAGCGTGAGTT
>JBGVIB010000025.1:0-4251 GCA_045122835.1 Lachnospiraceae bacterium | reverse complement strand
AGATCCACGACATTCTGCGTGATGCCTGTGCAAAGACCACCCTGTTTTCTTACTTTCTTCCAAAGTTGTTGTAAATACTTTGCTGAATACTCGGAATTAAGCAAGACATGGAATTCGTCAATATAGAGCCATGTTGCCTTGCCTCTTTTTCCATTCTCCACAATTCTCTGCTGAATGGACTCCATCATTACAAGCATTGTAATCGGACTAAGCTCTGTTCCAAGGTCTCTGATACCATATACTACGAATCTGTTATCCACATCCACATTTGTCTGATGATTAAAAATGTTAAGTGAACCATTTACAAAAAGCTCAAGGGATAAAGCAATCTCCTTTGCCTCTTCCTCCGGCTGTGCCATAAGAATATCATAAAAGTCACTCATAACCGGAATATACTTCTCCCTGCTTCTTGCAATGTCGATATACATTTTTCTCACACATCGGTCAATGATGGACTTCTGACGGGAATTGAGACTGTCTCCGATACACTGCTCACAAAGACCAAGCATGAACTCACCTTTTTCCCTTACCCAGCCTTTTGTATCGTTCTGGTCAAGATTCCATACATCCATTGCAAGAGGATTCACATAGTTGTCCGTGTAAGTGGACATATTGATGACCGTGCCGCCATAGGTTGTCGCAATATCAAAGTATTATGTCGATAGGTAAGCCTTTGAAATTATCTCCAACTTTTCCCCCGACTCACACCGTACGTGCGACTTTCACCGCATACGGCGTTCCCTCGTGTTCAAGCAAGTTTACAAGTTCCTTTGACAGGTTTAAGTTTTCTAGCTCGTCTTAGTCGATTCAGCTTCACTTTCTGCTTTTCCGAAAGGTTACTACAGTAATCAGCATTTTTATCTTCAATAAGTGGAATAACAGCTTTGCTAACAATAACGATATTGCTATAATCGTCAGTACCATTTCTTTCTTTTGGTTTTATTCTGATACCGACTGCATTTTCTGGCTCTAATTCATTTCCAGTAATGTAACATTTCCCATACTGTGCCACGAACTTTGAAACCACATTATTTCTAAATTCAATCGTATCATCTTCATTAAGAAACATCTGAAATGCTTTCAGTTTACTGCTTTCCACTGCTCTCTGATTATTATGAATTTTCTTTCTGCCCTTTTCAGTATAATTGCATATCTCCTGTGAAAAATTCATTGGAGATTTATGATGCACTCCTGTAATCGGCAACATATGAATATCCATAATTCTGTAAATCTTTTTACAGTCTCTGATTCCTGTTGTTTTCTTTTTGAAATCACTTGGAGTTTCTCCGAATCTGACTATTTTTGCTTTCTTCCTCAACCTGTTGTTACGGGTTCGTAATAAAGCATAATCAACCTCTGTAAGGTTGTTATAAACATTCGTTGCAATCCGATAATAATTCTGTATCCCAGTGACTGCACTGTTATACTTCTTTACTTCCTCTGCGTTTGTATGATTCTGTATTTCAAGAATCTTTTGTCTCAAATTAGCTTTTGATTTCTTCAAGGCTTTTTCACACATATCTGTTTTTGCAACATAACCATACTTTGATTTTCCCTGTGGCACTGCTTTGATTTTGAATCCAAGAAAATCTGATGAATTCTTTTTCAAATTTGTTACCTTAGACTTCTCTGGACTGATTTCCAATCCCAGCCTGTTATTCAGAAAATCTACTACAGCATGGTAATATCTTTGTGCTTCTGGATATGTTCTGCACATTATTTTAAAGTCATCTGCATAACGCACAATATATCCGTCTTTCAGATTTGTGTATTGTCTGGCATATTGTGCAAAACCTTTGCTATTTCCCTTTCGTGGTATATAAGTTTCCCATTGGTCACTTATCCACCAGTCAAGTTCATTTAACACAATATTAGATAATAACGGAGAAAGTATTCCCCCTTGTGGAGTTCCTTTAGTCGGTATTCCCTCTCCCTCGATTTCACACTTTAAAAGTTTGCTTATAATACACAACAGCCTTTTATCCCTGATTCCAAGATTCCAGATTTGCTTCATTAGTTTTCCATGATTGACATTATCGAAAAATCCTTTAATATCAATATCCACACAATAATAATGTTTGCCTAAATTGATAAGGCTTACCATTCTGCTGACTGCGTGGTGGGTACTTCTGTTTGGTCTGAATCCATAGGAATGATTATGAAATTTCGGCTCGCATATGGGTTCTAGCACCTGCAAAATACATTGTTGAATCAGTCTGTCCCATATAGTCGGTATGCCAAGAGGTCTCTTTTTATCACTGCCAGGCTTTGGAATATATACTCTCCGCACTGGTAATGGATTATAGTCCTCTAATCTGGCTCTCACTTCCTTTATCAGCATTTCATCATTAAGTTTGGAAATATCCTCTATTGTCTTTCCGTCAGTACCTTTGGTTTTACTACCAGTATTACCTTTCAGATTTCTGTATGCTAATCTGATATTCTGCTTTGAACCTATTACCTCCATTAACTTGTAAAAATTATTGTTGTTTCTGCTTTGTTGATACAACTCATCAAATATGCTCTGCATATCAAAATATTCGTTATACCTCAGCTTGTCTTTCTTCAACATGGTCTGTACCCTCCTTTCAGAGTAATACATCTCTTAGTCTTACACGAACCCATGCTGAACTCTCTACTTGCTCTAGCACACGACTAGTGGCTATCCCTCCACCACTTATTATCATGGTTTCGTCGGTACTGTGCCACCACTCTCACTGACATAAATACAGGTTATGACTATGCTAATCTCACACAGTTTTTCCCTGTAAACACTTCACAGATGGTAAAATCTCCGTGTTGTCAGCTTTCCACGTTCCAAATATGCTATCTTTACATATACCCTTAGGTTTCCTCTATAAGCCTGTTACTTTACCAATGCCTGTAACATTGTATGGACTTTCATATGAACGATTTTTACTCATCCACGAGTAACGACACTAATTGTGTCACATGACCTTTCGACCACATCCCGATATAGACCTGTACATTCGAGGATTCGTCAGTTTTTAGCTGTACTCGTCAGCTTTTATTCCATTCTAACCATAGGTATTTTATAGACCTCCGGCATATCACATACAACTCCCACCTCTGGGAATCTTTCGACAACCTAATGTTTCGGTATGCTTCTGCCGACTTCACCGAGCTTCTGACACTTCATATTTACCTAATCCGTGCCAGTCGGAGTATCAAGGAAGCCCTTCGAGGCGTTACCCTCTCATTTGACTTTTCGCATATTTAGTTCTCCTTATGCTAATTGTTTTTATATAAACGCGACGCATAAGTGGACAACCTTTTCAGTTGCCAACGTGTCGCACCATTCATCGGGTCAATAACGATAATCTCATCATCACCTGAAAGAAATACGTTACCCATTTCCATCTTGCAGAAGAAGGACTTACCCGAACCCGGCACACCGAATACGAATCCGTTACCATTGATAAGCTTCTTACGATTACCCACATTGATGTTCTTACTAATCTGGTTAATACCATAGTAGTTACCTCCGGTGTCATTAAGTTCCTGAACATTAAAAGGCATCAATACTGCAAGGGACTGTGTAAGCATAGTTCTCATTGTCTCAACCTGTCTTACACCAATCGGAAGTGCTGTATTTAATGCCTCTCTCTGCTTCAGATAATGCGTATCAATCGTACAACTGTTACGCTTACCAATGGTTTCGATTGTCTCACAGATACTGTCAAGTTCCTTCTTACTCTCTGCCATAACAATAATCGTTACTCCCACATAGAATAAGCACTGGTCATTTTCCCTGACATCATCCATAATCGCCTCAATTTCCTTTTTCTCCGTTCTCTTTGCATAAGAGATTTCAGTAGAAAAGTCATTGTTCTTATTACGGACTCTCTGCTGTTTAATAATATCCGATTCAATACCAAGATACTTTTTCTGTAAGGTCTTAGTGGTTAAGTCCTTCGGTACCGGTACTACATCAATACTGGTAATTGTATGAACCGGAAGGGATGTGATTTCATTGATAACAACAAATTTATTTCGTTATTATAACCTCTATCTCTCCTTTAACATTTCTACCGTCAATTTCTATTGTATAATTGCCATCCTCTTGAATCGTAATCACATGCGGCGCAGCATTTCCATATACTTCATAAAAATCTCCATAAAATACCGTTTCTTTCCCTTTTTGTGAAACATTCAAATGTACATATCCTGTTTCACAATTGAAATCAAACGATATCATATCTCCTGATTCCAAAGCATGTTCTGTAACAA
>JBGVIB010000024.1:0-5082 GCA_045122835.1 Lachnospiraceae bacterium | reverse complement strand
CAATTACAAAAAAGAGCAAAAAAAAGACTGCCATACGCAGTCATTAAGTATTTAGTTTAAAAATTTATTTTAACTCGTTATGTTATTTTGAATGGTAACACCCCCCAGCGTATAAATGTATTCTATATTCAAAAAACAGGAAAAATATCCATGAAACAGCTAACAGACAACAGTAAAACAGGATATTTCCCACTAAAAGCACAGAAACAAAAGTTTTTGGAGAAATACACAATAAGCATATGAATTTTCTGTCAAAAGTATGAAGTGACAGAAAACTTATAAGACAGTATACTGATTATAATATAATGAAATATGGATTTGTAACAGTGTAGCCAATACAGTTTATTCTTGTTAAGTTGTATATTATAGCACTTTATGAATGTGCATGGTTGAACTGTTATATGGATTTGGACAGAAAGTGTGCGTGATTGTAAACATGAATGATTTGTTGCTGATAGCTTGTTCAAAAGAATATGCGTGAACCTTTGGTTGAATGTGATTACTTGAAACTGCACAGAATTATGTAATTAGAACAGGAGGTGTTGCGCCATGTTTAAATTTCTGAAAAAGAAAGAAAACGCCGGAATTGTAATTGCATCCCCGGTAAAAGGAACGGCAGTCAGTCTTGAACAGGTAAACGATCCAACATTTAGCGAAGGTATGTTGGGAAAAGGTGTTGCAGTTATTCCTACAGAAGGGAAAATCTATGCTCCTGCAGACGGAGAAATCAGTCTGGTGTTTGATACGTTACATGCGGTAAGTATGACAACAAAGTATGGTGTAGAGATTTTGATTCATGTGGGACTGGACACGGTAAAGTTGAAAGGAGATGGTTTTACTGCACATGTTACAACAGGAGACACGGTAAAAAAAGGTGATTTGCTGTTATCCGTGGATTTGGAGGTGTTAAAAGGTGCCGGATATGATACAGTAACACCGATGGTCATTTGTAACACAGATGATTATGCAGTGGTAGAGACAAAAGAATTAACAGAAGTGGAACCGGGAAATGATTTACTACAGATTATCGTTTAACATGTTGTGTTGGATTTGTCAGGGCATGATTTAAGGGCGCCGCAGTAAAAAAAATATAACAGTTTATAGTTGTAACGGAAACTGCGACAGCCTGGATTAATTTTAGTAAGGAGTGATCGGTATGAAATTCTTACAAAAATTAGGAAAAGCGTTAATGTTACCTGTGGCATGTTTGCCACTATGTGGTCTTTTGATGGGTATTGGTTATCTTCTTTGTCCTGCCACTATGCAGGGTGGTGAAATAACAGGTACCGTTCCATTGATTGGATTGTTTCTCGTAAAAGCAGGTGGAGCACTGATTGACAATATGGCAATTCTGTTCGTAATCGGTGTAGGTGTTGGTATGTCGGAGGACAATGATGGTACAGGCGGTGTAGCTGCATTAGCATCCTGGTTAATGATAACCACATTGTTAAGTACAGGATTTGTTACTACCATTATGCCAAGTGTAGCAGAAAATCAAAATGCAACGATTGCATTTGACAAGATTGCCAATCCATTTATTGGTATTCTTGCCGGTGTTATTGGTTCTTCCTGTTTTAACAAATTTAAAAGTACAAAATTACCGGATTGGTTATCCTTCTTTAGTGGAAAACGTTGTGTAGCAATTATTGCCGGAGTTGTTTCTATTTTAGTATCCGTAGTGCTTCTCTTTGTTTGGCCATTGATTTTTGGAGCATTGATTTCGTTAGGCAAGGGAATCGCAGGAATGGGAGCAGTTGGAGCAGGTATTTATGCATTCTTGAACCGTTTGCTAATTCCTACCGGATTGCACCATGCACTAAATAATGTATTCTGGTTTGATACCATTGGTCTTGGAGATTTAGGACACTTCTGGGCAGGCGAAACATCAGCAGATGTAACATGGGATCTTGGAATGTACATGTCAGGTTTCTTCCCTTGTATGATGTTTGGTATTCCAGGTGCAGCATTAGCAATGATTCAGTGTGCAAAGAGCAATAAGAAAAAAATAGCAATTGGTCTTGTGGCTTCCGCAGCAGTTTGTGCATTTGTTTGTGGTGTTACAGAACCATTTGAATTCGGCTTTATGTTCCTTGCTCCAGCATTATATGTAATCTACGCAGCATTATATGGTATCTTTACTGTAATCACTGTATTAGTTGGGTTCCGTGCAGGCTTCAGTTTCTCAGCAGGTGCAACCGACCTTCTGTTCTCAGCCTCCCTTCCGGCAGCAAAGAATACATGGATGATTATTCCATTAGGACTTGCAGCCTTTGTAGTATTCTATCTGGTATTCCGCTTTGCAATCACCAAGTTTGATTTGAAGACACCAGGTAGAGAAGACGATGACGAGGAACAGGAGAAAAAAGTAGTCCTTGCCAATAATAACTATACAGAAGTAGCCTCTATTATCTTAGAAGGAATTGGCGGTAAGGAAAATGTTACAAGTATTGATAATTGTATCACCAGACTTCGTCTTGAAATCAAAGATAATACGTTAATAGACGAAAAGAAGATTAAATCTGCCGGAGTATCAGGTGTTATCAGACCGGGAAAAACATCTGTACAAGTAGTAGTAGGTACGAAGGTTCAGTTTGTCGCTGATGAATTTAAAAAACTTTGCAAGTAAAGTTTACGATATTTAATCCCTTTTTAAATACAGGGCGCTGCCCATGGCTGGGGTGCCATGGGTGGTGCCGTAATTGTGTATATAGATATACTGTTTATTGTAATGTGCATGTATTTGAAAGTTCCTAAAGTATATTTGAAAATGGCTTTCTGCAAAAAGTGTGTAAATGGTAAAGATAATTGTTTAAACATGTGCAGGATGCGAGTATGTTTAATCAGAATACTGAGAAAGGAAGGGGAGAACTATGATTAGATTTGTACGTGCAAGAGATTATGATGATATGAGCAGAAAAGCTGCAAATATTATCAGCGCTCAGATAATTGTGAAACCAGATTCCGTATTAGGTCTGGCAACCGGTTCTTCTCCAATCGGTGCATATAAGTGCCTTGCTCATTGGTATGAGAAAGGAGATTTGGATTTTTCCCAGGTTACAAGTGTGAATCTTGATGAGTATAGAGGACTTTCCCATGATAATGAGCAAAGTTATTATTACTTTATGGAAAAAAATTTGTTTAGTAAAGTAAATATCAACCGAGAAAGGACATTTGTTCCTGATGGAACTATTGAGGATGCAGGAGAAGCCAGCAGAAAGTATGATGAGATTATTCGTTCTACCGGTGGAGTGGACTTACAGCTTTTAGGTCTAGGACATAACGGGCATATTGGATTTAATGAGCCGGATGAGGTGTTTGCAAAGGGAACCCATTGTGTGGATTTAGCGAAGTCTACAATAGAAGCCAATGCCAGGTTTTTTGATTCGATTGCGGAGGTTCCTACCCAGGCGTATACAATGGGCATACAGACCATTATGAATGCAAAACGTATTTTAGTGGTGGTAAGTGGTGCTGCAAAAGCGGAAATTGTGGAAAAAGCATTTTTTGGTGGAATTACTCCCTGGGTACCCGCATCCATCCTGCAGTTACATCGGGATGTGACAGTGGTAGGAGACGAGGAAGCATTTTCCAGGATAGTCTCCCTCATCTGACTGTAGAATATATCAGGACATATATATAAAGTGTGTAACTATTCAGAACCAGGACAATACAATCTTGTATTGTCCTGTATTGCACAGTCCTTATGAAAACATAGAGTTTGCTGAGAAAAATGAGTAAGTAATTGGGACAGGATTATAGAGCGAGGTGGCATATGATTATTAAAGGTGGAAAGATTTTTTCAGAAGAGGGCGTATTTCTTGAAGGAAGTATTGAGATATCAGAAGGAAAAATAAATAAGGTTCTATGGGAATATTCTGGTCAGGATTCAAAAGGGAAAAATATTATTGATACAGGGGCTATGTATGTGATTCCAGGATTGGTAGATATTCATTTTCATGGCTGTAAGGGTGTAGATTTTTGTGATGGCACCTTTGAGGCAATAGATAAAATCACCAAATATGAATTAGAACAAGGTGTTACCAGTATAGTACCAGCAACCATGACACTTTCTAGAGAAGAACTAGCTAGGATTTTTAAAACTGCAGGACAATATAAACAGTCAGCTGGAAGCACCATACGCGGTATTACGATGGAAGGTCCTTTTGTTTCCCAGGCAAAAAAAGGCGCACAAAATGGGGAGTTTATTCATAAACCAGACATAGAGTTTTACAGGGAAATGCAGCGGATTTCAGGAGGCATGATTAAGCAGGTGGCGGTAGCACCGGAAGAAGATAGGGAGTTTACTTTTATAGAAGAAGCAAGCAAAGAATGTGTGATTTCCATTGCTCATACCACAGCAGACTATGAGACAGCCAGAACAGCATTTGAGAAGGGGGCAAATCATGTAACCCATATGTTTAATGCAATGCCGGCTTTTCTTCATAGAGATCCAGGCGTGGTAGGTGCAGCTGCAGAGAATGACAATGTTTTTGTGGAGCTGATTTGCGATGGCATACATATTCATCCGGCTATGGTCCGTGCAGTATTTTCTCTATTTGGAGCAGAAAGAATCTGCATGATTAGTGACAGTATGATGGCAGTAGGAATGCAAGATGGAGAGTATTCTCTTGGCGGTCAGAAAGTGAAGGTGAAGGGAAAGACAGCAACTTTACTGGATGGAACAATAGCCGGTTCCGCATCGAATCTGCATGATTGTCTGAAAACGGCAGTGTTTAACATGAATATTCCTTTAGAGGATGCAGTAATGGCATGTACATTAACACCAGCAAAATCCTTAGGGTTAGATAAGGATTGTGGAAGCATCCGAGAAGGAAAGGATGGGGATTTCGTTATATTAGATGAAGAATTAAATATAAAGATGATAGTAAAAGGAGGAGTGATAGTCAAAGCAATGATATAAGGTGTTGTATGCAAGAACGGTGCTTTATATGCTTAATAAAAATATGTACCTGTTTTCATTTTTGATAGTTCCTATTTCCCCCAAAATCTGATACAATATGTTAGAGTGTGTCCCTTCATTTCTACTTTCAAACACGTTGTAGTCAGAGAGGATAATGTGCT
>JBGVIB010000023.1:0-12322 GCA_045122835.1 Lachnospiraceae bacterium | reverse complement strand
GTAGGTCATTATTCACCATCCACTGGTGCATATGGCAGCTACAAAGGAAGAGTTTGTCTGAAGGAGTTAGTGGAAGTAGAGGTAAAAGAATACAAGATTCAAGTGGCAGAGGAAAATTATCATGTGTTAATCCGTGAATTTGATGCAAACGGAAAAATGGTGAAGTCAAACAATTTAGAAGATGGAGCAGAATTTGTACCAACAGCTGATACTGTAACTGTAGGGGTCAGCTTATATAATACAGAAAATGAAACAGTAACATTTAATACATATAACATTTTAATATCAGCCGGAGCAGTTTCTATCACAGCAGATTAATTAGATATTAAGGTATAATTAATAATAGGAATGCAAAAGAAGTCATAGTGATACAATAATGTATAATATGACTTCTTTTTTATTTGTGTATGTCACAATATGCTGTTCTATGTTATAATAATTGGCAAAAATAAAATTGAGAAGTGTATGTATTTCATTTTTTTTGGAAATGAAAGTAAGGAGGTTTTATGTCAGCAATCTGGGGTGCTATTGATATGCAAGGAAGGGAGATTCCTGTAAACATACAAAATATGATGCGACAATCATTTGACAAATGTGTGATTGATCGCTATGAGGAAATTCGTTCTGGTAATGTATATATGGGATGTGGCATCCAATATTTTGTGCCGGAAGCTAGAGAAGAACAGTTACCTTATACAGAAGATGGGATTTTTTATACGGCGGATGTGGTGCTTGACAATCGGGAAGAATTGTGCAACTGTTTGAAATTGTCAAAAGAAGAAAGCAGAAATATGCCAGATGGAAGAATCCTGTATGAAGTATATGGTCGCTTGGGAAAAGATTGTCTGAACGATTTGTTGGGAGCGTATACCTTTGTCTGGTACGACAAAGAGAAGAACCAGATTGAGCTTGTGTTGGATGCAGTAGGAAACCGTTGTTTGTATTATCGCATAGAGGGCAGTATCTTTTATTTTTCGTCATTAATTGAACCTTTGGCTAAAGTATCAGAGGAGACAGCTTTGAATGATAGATGGATGGTGGACTTTCTTGCCATGGATTATCTGCATATTATAAATGAGACAGAAGAAACGACATTTAAGAATATTTATCGCATTGCACCTGCACAATATATTTGTATTCAAAAAAAGAAGGTAGAAAAGGAGCTTTACTGGAAACCGTTTGAGAATTATAAGGAGTATGATTTTGCTTCAGACAAGGAATATAAGGAGCGGTTTTGTTGTCTGTGGGAACAAGCTGTAAAAGATGTGATGCGAACAGATGGAAAGACCTCCATTCTCCTTAGTGGGGGGGCTGGATTCTACATCAGTTGCTGCAGTTGCTGCACCCTATTTGAAGGAACAAGGAAAGATGTTGTACTCCTATACATCAGTTCCTATGAAGGGATATCAGGCAGATAATAGTGGCTACTATATTACAGACGAGAGAGATGATGTAGAAAAAACAGTAGCATTTTATGGAAATATAGACCCTACATTTATTGATTTGGACGGTAAAAATCCATGGGAATTATCAAGTGAAGAATTGAAAGTAATGGAGATACCATATAAATCAGTTCAAAATAGTTTATGGTTGGTGGAAGCTATGCATAAAGCATATGATAAAGGCTCGCGGCTGATATTAGCTGGTTCCTACGGTAATACATCTATATCCTTTACAGTGCTAACGGTCTATATGAATACCTTGTTTTATAAAAAAAAATATAGTAAATTGAAAAAAGAATTGGTGGCTTTCAGCGAAAATATGGGATTTTCCCCTAAGTATGCATGGGAAGAAATTTGTCAAGCTGTAAAGAATACATACGAAGCTACATCATATCCTTTTGGACATTCTTATGTGAATCGCTATATGGCAGAGAAATTGGAGGCAGAGAAACGGCTTAATAAAATGGATCGGGACGCATTTGAAAAAAGCAAAAATTTTGTGGAGTATAGACATGACATGGTGCATTTTCTGGCAATGAGGCAAATAGGGGAAGCTATTACGAAGCATAGCCTGATATCTGGTGTATTGCAAAGAGATCCCACAAAAGATAAACGCATTATAGAATTCTGTATTCATCTTCCGATGGAGCAGTTTTGTAAAGAGGGTATAGATAGGCGATTAGTGAAAATATATTTGAAAGATATATTACCGCCCCATGTAATACGCTTTCAAAAACAGGGCAAGCAAAGTGCGGATATTCGATACAGATTATCGTTGAACTGGGAATCTATTAGAAATGAATGGATACAAATCTATGAAACATATGAAGGTAGCCGATATGTGAACACAGTGTATGCTAAGCGGCAGTTGATAAACCAGCCAGATATCAACGAATATTCTGATTTCGACTTAACTCGTCATATGTACACATTATTCGTATTGAAATATGAAGCATATATATCAAAAACATATCCTAAAAATAATACGGTAAATTATCAGATAAAACGAAAGCCACAGAAAGAACCATTATTATCAGTTGTAATACCGGTGTGCAATACAAAAGAGTATTTGAAACGATGTGTGGAGTCAGTATGTGGACAAACCTACAAAAATCTTGAAATTTTGTTGATAGAAGATGGTTCTGTAAATGATGGGGAGAAAACGTGTGATGAATTGGCAGAGATAGATACTAGAATTACTGTGATACATAAGGAAAGAGGTGATTTGTCTGCTGCACGAAATGCGGGGCTGAAACTGGCGCAAGGAGAACTGCTTGCATTTGTGGATAGTTGTGACTGGTTAGAAACGACGATGTATGAATCGTTATATACACTTATTTGGGAACATGATGCAGATATTGCATGTTGTAATTGTTGTGAAATAACGGAGAAACTAGGGACTGATAAGTTTGACAACAGGGTGCGTGTTTACTATGGGAAAGAAATGTTGGATACCTATATTACTGGATATGATAATTGTTCGTTGTTGCCTATTATAGGAAGTCGATTGTATCGAAAAGAAGTATTCAATAATATAGTTTTTCCGTCAATAAAAAAGTATGGGGATCATATCGTAAGTACCCAGATTTTTGCAAAAATAAAAAAAGGAGTTTTGACAAATCATTCTTATTATAATTATGGTGCGTGTACCAATAGTTTGCCACAGGAAACCATAAATGCTGAAGATATAGTAGCATTTATTTATGCAAATCAAACACAGAACCAAATAATTAAGGAACACTTATGTAGTAAGAGTAGGGAAAGCAATTGTTTTGCCTATTACAAGGAGCTTCTGGATATGTACAGCAAGGTATCAAAAAGAAAAAAGAATGCAGGTTGTAAGGGACTACTCAAAAAGGAATTAATGCGAATGAAAAAAGAAGCAAGAAGTGTTATATGGAATACACCACACATCGACTTAAAGAGTAAATTATATATGGAAGTGGCTACCTGTACGCCTAGAGGATATGTATTTTTAGGCAGATTATTAAGAAAACGAAAATAAAGAGGGATTATTTCTAACAAATGTGAAAGAAAGATTGAAAAAAATAGGATTGTATTTATAATAAGGGGTGTAAATAGAAAGCAAACATTGTAGTTGAAAGGAAGAGATAATTATGAAGAAGACATGGATTACTCCAGAAGTAGAAGAATTAGTAATTGCTGCAACAGCAAACGGTATGGATAAATCAGATGATTTTGATGGTGATTGGGTACAGATCGATGGTCTATGGTATAGACCAGGTAATGGCGTAACTTCAGCGTAGTTGTGATGTAAAAATGCAGGATATTATATCCTGCATTTTTTTGTTGTATCACAACATTTATGGATTTCATCATACTGGTGATACATTTTCTGTACGCCATTTTCCAGCAAAAAATAATGAAACACATAAGGCACTAATAAGATAAGCAGAACTACCAACAACAGTAATAATATTGGCTGAAAATCCAGATACAGCAAAAAGAAAGTTGCCATAGTCAACAGTGCAAAAGTAAGGGTGACAAGAAGATGAACCAGGCGTTCGTGCATAAAGAACTGAAGTTGTATAAGGTGTTCCTTAGCAAGCTCTTGATAATTAGTATCAGGTGACTTATCTTCAAGAATGGAATCTATCGTATTCATGTAAGTTACTATTCGTTTTTTCATAAGTACTCCCCCTATTTTAAGATTGGTAACTGTTTGGAAGATGTAAAGTGTCTAATCAAATTATTAATACTATGGTATGACGACAATAATTATATTACCATAAAAAAGGAAAATGTAAAAATGAATTGTGTTTCTTGTTTAGGAGAAAAATTCTGGTTTTTTGCGCTTGTGTAATTATAATCGTTACCCGTCCGGCTGAGACTGGCAAAGAAGATTGGGAACTGAGGCAGGCTCCATGATGTAAGTAGTTCTAAGGGTGGAAATTCGCGCTAAAAACAAAGCCCGAAAATGACGAAAGTGAGCGTAATTTTCGGACTTAACGCGCGAATTTCCACCCTAAGAACTACTAACATCATTTCGAACTTTCCCAATTCCCAATCTTCTTTACCAGCCTCAGCCTACCATATCATATGCGAAAATTATATAAACACCGCCTGACAATGTATATAAGGCATTATAAAAACTGAAGCCAGCACAATACCATAATACTTAAAGCTTTTTGATGCGGTAGGCTGAGAGAGGGGATGTAGCTTGCTGTCAGAGGCTATAATTTAGATGTTTAGTGGTTCTTAGGACGGGGATTGATGCGTTAAGTTCGAAAATTACGCTCACTTTCGTCATTTTCGAACTTCGTTTTTAGCAACAATCCCCGTCCTTAGAACCACTTACAGCTAAATTCCTAGCCTCTGACAGCAAGCTACATCCCCTCTCTCAGCCGGACGGTTCACTCATATGATTAGACAATCCGGGACAGCTTGCAACCAGCGTCTGGGTAGCGACCATGATTCAACACCCCTACAAACCAGAATTTTTCTGAACAAATCGTGCAAATACGCTCTAGGAAATTTCAAGTACTACATTCTATAATAAACCGTTGTAATTTCCTAGTATATAAAAAAGAGATGCTCCTACCGGTTCTCTGACCTTTATCATCGTCAGCGTTTTCTGTGCCGGTCGAATACTGATAACAGGGTAACGGTCTGTAATTAATTTGCTAATCTCCATTACCGGTTCTAACTCTGCCAGACTAAGTATCTGAAACAACTTTTTCTTATCCATTCCAATTCCTCCATTTCGGATATTGTCTGCATGCAGCCTCTATGTTTTCATTTGAACTGTGCAATACAGCCCAGTTCTGACAGAATAATTTCGTGCTGCGGCATCAATTTGACATGTCAATCTTCGCAGAATTATGGCAGAGTTACTATCACTTTCTAGTAATGATTTTGTAAATGAAATGTAAAAAAAGACCCACATTTTTGTAGCATTACTACATAAAATGTGAGTCTTTCTTTTGCTTACCATAGAATTGCCAGCACCACAATAATAATAACAGTTCAATTTCAGGCATTCGTAAGGTTTTTTATGATTACAATAATTCTTTTAATAATTTATTTACCATACCTGGGTCAGCCTTGCCCTGTGTTGCCTTCATTGTCTGTCCAACGAGGAAACCGATTGCTTTCTGCTTACCATTATGATAATCCTCTACTGACTGTGGGTTTGCCGCAATCACTTCTTCCACTGTTTTACGAAGTGCACCTTCGTCATTCATGGATTTTAATCCATGTTCCTCTACATATTTCTCCGGATCAATATCTTCTGCAAAAATCTTTTCAAATACTTCCTTTGCCACAGTGCTGTTGATGGTTCCAGCATCTGCAAGTTCAATTAATTTTGCAAGATTTTCAGGTGAGAAATCCAAGTCTTCTGCTTCCATTTCTTTTTCTTTCATAAGACGCATCGTTTCCACCATTAACCAGTTGGATACTTTCTTTGGCTTATTGCAAATAGCAGTTGTTGCTTCAAACAAATCTGCCAAATGCTTAGAGCTTGTAATAATCTCTGCATCATATTCCGGAATGTCAAATTCTGCTTTGTAACGAGCTAATTTTTCTGTACGAAGCTCTGGCTGTTTTGCACGGATTTCTGCAATCCATTCATCACTGATTACAATTGGTACTAAGTCAGGTTCTGGGAAATAACGGTAATCCTGTGCATCCTCTTTGGAACGCATTGCATAGGAATATTCCTTATTGTCATCCCAACGTCTTGTCTCCTGAACGACTGCTTTTCCTTCTTCTATTAATTCGATCTGACGAGCACGTTCTCCTTCAATGGCTCTTGCAATTGCCTTGAAAGAGTTTAAGTTCTTCATCTCTGTTCTTGTACCGAACTCTGTGGCACCAACTTCTCTTACGGATAAGTTGACATCGGCACGCATGGAACCTTCGTTTAATTTACAGTCAGATGCCCCTAAATACTGGATAATGGTACGAAGCTTCTCTAAGTAAGCAATTACTTCATCAGCAGAACGCATATCCGGCTCTGATACAATCTCAATCAACGGCACACCAGAACGGTTAAAGTCTACTAAAGAGCAGTCTTCCCACTCATCATGAATTAATTTACCAGCATCTTCTTCCATATGGATCTCATGAATACCAATCACCTTTTTACCTGCCGGTGTATCAATTTCTACACCACCATTGCGGCAGATTGGAAGATATAACTGTGATATCTGGTAGTTCTGTGGGTTATCCGGATAGAAATAATTCTTACGGTCAAATTTACAATACTGGGTAATAGAACAGTTTGTTGCCAAACCTACTGCCACTGCGTATTCTACCACCTGTTTATTTAATACTGGCAATGAACCTGGCATACCGGTACAAACAGGACAGGTATGTGTATTTGGTGCACCACCGAATTCTGTACTGCAGGCACAGAAAATCTTTGTTTTTGTTGCTAATTCTACATGGACTTCAAGTCCAATGACAGTTTCATACTGCTTTGCCATTGTCTGCACCTCCTAAACTTCTTTTGCTGCTTCACAACGAACATACTCTCTTGACTGTTCATATGCGTAAGCTGCACGAATGATATTTTTCTCTTTGAAGCAATCACCAATCAACTGTAACCCGATTGGAAGTCCCTTGGAATCCATGCCACATGGTACAGAAATGCCAGGAAGTCCTGCTAAGTTTACGGAAACGGTGTAAATATCTCCTAAGTACATTTTAATTGGATCACTTAAGGAAGAACCTAATTCCGGAGCAGTTGTAGGAGCTGCCGGTCCTAAAATAACATCATATTTTTCAAATGCTTTGTCAAATTCTTTCTTAATTAACGCCTTTGTACGAAGTGCTTTTAAGTAGTATGCATCATAGTAACCTGAGCTTAATACGAAGGAACCTAACATAATTCTACGTTTTACCTCGGAACCGAAGCCTTCAGAACGCGTCTTCTTGTACATGTTGTGAAGTCCATCATATTCCTCTGTACGATATCCGTATTTTACACCTTCAAAACGTGCTAAGTTGGAGCTTGCTTCTGCTGCTGCAATAACATAATAAGCAGGGATTGCATATTCTACTAAGCCTAAATCAAATTCTTCAACGATTGCGCCTTTTTCCTCTAATACTTTTGCAGCTGCAAGTACAGCTTCCTTTACGTCCTTATCAAGACCTTCTCCAAAATAATCCTTCGGTATACCGATTTTAAGTCCTTTTACATCATCTACTAATGCAGATGTGAAATCGTAGTCATCACGTTTTACAGAAGTAGAATCCTTTGGATCGTAGGATGCAATTGCCTCTAATATGGTTGCACAGTCTGTTACGTCCTTTGCTACCGGTCCAATCTGGTCTAAAGAAGAACCGTATGCAATCAAACCATAACGGGATACAGTTCCGTAAGTTGGCTTAATTCCTGTTACACCACAGAAGGAACTTGGCTGACGGATACTTCCACCGGTATCGGATCCTAATGCGTAGAAACATTCTTCTGCTGCAACTGCTGCACAGGAACCACCGGAAGAACCGCCTGGAACGTGATTTGGATTAAATGGATTCTTTGTCACACCGTAAGCAGATGTTTCTGTTGTGGAACCCATGGCAAATTCGTCCATGTTTGTTTTTCCTAAGATTACTGCTCCTGCCTTCTCTAAGTTTAATACAGCTTCAGATGTGTAGGTTGGTACAAAGTTTCCTAAAATTTTTGAACTACATGTGGTCAGCAGTCCTTCTGTACACATGTTATCCTTAATGGCAACCGGTACACCTGCTAAAGGTCCTGTTAATTCGCCACTGTCAATCTTTTCCTGAATTTCTTCTGCTTTCTTAAGGGCACCTTCTTTATCTACTGTCACGTAGCAGTTATAGGTGTCTTCATATTTTTCTATCTGTGCAAGAGAAGCTTTTACTGCATCTACAACTTTTACTTCGCCTGCTTTGATTTTCTTTCCTAATTCAACGGCTGTTAAATTGGTTATACTCATGTCTGCTCCTCCTATTCTACTGTCTTTGGCACTTTAAATGAACCATCTTTTACACCTGGTGCGTTCTTTAATATGTTGTCTCTGTCATCGCCATTTGTTACGATATCTTCACGGAATACGTTTGTTACCGGGAAAACGTGCGACATTGGTTCTACACCTTCAGTGTCTAATTCGTTTAATTTATCAATGTAATCTAACATCTTGCCCATATCGCTTTTTGCCGCTTCCTTTTCTTCATCGGAAAGCTCTAATTTGGCAAGGATGCCTACATATTCGATTGTTTCATCGGAAATGATGTTTGCCATTGTGATTCCTCCTTGTTTTATAAATGTTGCCAGATCGTGAATTGCCAGAATTGTTTCTTATTCATCCATAAGCCAATCTGAATATTCCTCTATATTATCTTCTCCATTGAGTTCTACAAATATCTGTATGGTCTCTTCCTCACTAAAATAGTCCCTAACATAAGCATTCAGGTAAAGCTTTGGAAACGCCTTGTAAGTATCTGTTTCTTTGAATTTTTTCATTACATTCTTACACACATCAATAATTTTTCCTGCATGCTCTTCTTGTAATGCTTCAAACTCATCATAATCATATTTTTCTCTTATTTCGTTATATTCAGCCTCTAAGTCATTAGAAAGTGCTTCTAAATCCTCATACAAATCCCATTCTTCTTCACAATACTTATAGTATGTGTAATCCTCATCATCCTCTTCTACCTGTTCTTCTAAGTAAGAATAGGTATTTGCTCTGATTGCAACAAAAGTTGTATAGTCTGGGAAGTACTCAATTGACATAATGTATACGTCATCTTTATTATCTAATTGAGATTTTGCATATGTTTCAACAGCTACTAGCAAATCTTTTTCAAATTTGTCATAATTAAAACTCATTTTGGATTCTTCTCCTTGTTAAATTGGAATTTGACTTTTGTTTGGCTTAAGGTTCTAAGCGGCTCCAGGGAATCTCAAAGAGATTTGAGCCGCTTCTACTTCTTGACTTGCTTAAGGTTCTAAGCGGCTCAAATCTCTTGGGAATAGCGTGGTTTCTCTTACGTTTTCCTCGCCGAGTAATTTCATAGTGAGTCGCTCTAAGCCGATTCCGATTCCGCCGTGTGGTGGCATGCCGTGTTTGAATGCACTTAAGTATGTTTCCATTCCTTCATCTGTCATTCCACGAGCTGCTACCTTTTCCATTAACATGTTATAGTCGTGGATACGCTGTCCACCAGTTGTAATTTCCATACCGCCAAATAATAAGTCGAAGCTTAAAGTATATGTGGTATCTTCCGGGTCGTCCATTGCGTAAAATGGTCTCTTCTTCGATGGGTAATGTGTTACAAACACAAAATCTGCACCATACTCCTCTTTGAAATACTGACCAATTAATGCTTCTTCTTCCGGCTCTAAATCGTATGGATTCTTGATCGTACGGTTGTATTTCTTAGAAACTAATTCTTTCGCCTCTGTAAAACGTACTGTTGGAATCTTATCTACGTTTGGAAGTGTTATATTTAATGTTTTTAATTCTCTTGCATAATCTTTCTTTAACAGTTCCATTGTGTACTGTAAAAATCCGGTTTCCATTGCCATGATGTCTTCAAAGCTGTCAATGTATCCCATTTCAAAGTCAAGAGAGGTGTATTCGTTCAAATGTCTCTTTGTGTTGTGCTTTTCTGCACGGAATACCGGAGCTGTCTCGAATACTCTGTCAAATACTCCAACCATCATCTGCTTATAGAACTGTGGGCTCTGCTGTAAAATAGCTGGTCTATGGAAATATTCCAAACGGAACAGATTGGCTCCGCCTTCCGCGCTCTTTGCACCTAACTTTGGTGTATGGATTTCTGTAAATCCCTGTGCATGTAAAAATTCACGGAAGCCTCTTACGATTCCTTCCTGGATTCTAAATTTTGCACGCTCTCTTACATTACGGAGTGTGATTGGGCGCATTGCCATTTTGGTCTCTAAGGATGTATTTAATTTCCATTTGCTGATTGCAATTGGCATTGGTTCTGCTGGTTCAGATAATACCTTAATTGTTTTTAAACGGATTTCAATTCCATTCGGTGCTCTGTCTTCTTTTGCTACCACACCTTCTACTTCTATTGTAGATGCTTCTTTTAAGTCTTTGATATTGAATTCTGTTACACCTTCTTCATATACGCACTGTAACAAGCCTTCTCTCTTACGAAGTACCACGAATGCCACATCACCCATATCGCGGATTGTGTGCACTGCACCGTTTACTTTTACTGTTTGTCCTAATAATGCTTCATCCAGTAACTGTGTAATTTCCAATGTTTCTTTCTGGTTTACACCCTGCATAAATTCCATGTTTTTGTTCCTCCTAAAATTAAATCCATTTCCTAATTATGATAGAGAGTTCGCTGGCGAACTCCAACGCCGGATTTGGCATGACGTGCATCTTCCTTTCAAATCCAAGCGCAAACAAAAAATCCCGAAGCATAGATTCCTCTACACTTCGGGACGGAAATTCATATTCCGCGGTACCACCCGCATTGCCGGTATCTCCGGCCTCTCATACGCGTAACGTGCGTTCACGTACTGCCCTACTTTTCACTTTCGCCTGTTCGAACAGTCTGCTCCAGAGTGTTCCTTCCAATAATTCCCCTAATAATGCTCTCAGTCGGTGACATCATTTTCCTGTCGGGTTCCATAAAGGAAAGTCTCTTTCCTTGCATTTCACTAAAGTCTTAATTATCCTAGCACACTTTTTTCATAATGGCAAGGGGATTTTTTTCTTCCAGAGCGCAATTTTTATATATATTTTCGTTACACTACCACCATATACACATGGGAATATGTCAACCAACAGTTTCCATCCTATTTTCACATTACATTGGAGTTCCTACTTCAATCAAATTACCATCTAAATCATAAAAACGAATTACTTTTTGTCCCCAGCTATGCGTCATAAGTTTGTTAACATATTGAATAGAAGGATATAAACTTTCTAATTTTTCAACAAATGCTTCTATATTTCTCTCTTCAAAATACAGTTCACAGGAATTATTTTCTGGAATAATATCTTTCCCTAGAAACTTTTTCCAAATTTTTTCATCCTGAAGCACAAGACCTTCTGTTAAAATTACATTACCATCATTATCTAGCACCTTATTTAAACCAAACAGATCATGATAAAACTGTTTTGATTTTTCAATGTCTTTTACAACAATCAAAATATTTTTTAATTTCATTGTCTTTTCCTCCGTAGAATTGGAATTTGTCTGTTTAATAAATATCTCCATAAAACCATAATATGTCGTTCTTGGATAAATGACATACCTTGTTTGACAATTGGATTCCAAGTTTGCTCACTTGAGTTCAATCAGAACCTCTCCCCTAAATCTGTTCGCACAGCATCGCAGATATCGCCAATGTTACAATCAAGATATTCACATATTCGGAGAAGCACAGACAATGCCACTTCTTCATTGCGGCGTAACTTTGTCATTGTTCCAGTAGCGATATTCAAATCCTTTCTCAGCGTAGCTTGAGAAATCTCTCTTTCAACAAGCATAAGCCAAAGTTTCTTATAGCTCATCCTCATACTACGCACCTCCATACTGATATTTTAGTCACATTGTACGATATTTTGTCGAATTTATCAATGAACTTCATCATTTTCGAAGCCAAACTTCGCAAGATGTTGCGACCTCAGTGTGAATAAAAAGAGAATAACCAGCGACAACCTAATTACTGTTCGTAATTGCTGTTGCCCTAATTATTCCCTTCTTGTTTTTATTCAGTTTCGCTTTCTGCCTCTAATAATTTCAAAAATGCAGAAGGTTCACACACCTTAATAGACGATTTCGTATAGTCTTTCACATTTCTAGTTACAATACAATCCATTTCTGAACGAATAGCTGTTTCCACCATAATAGCATCCTCATAATCACTAATTTCAGAAGATATCGCTTTTCGA